>NZ_DASQZC010000508.1:0-3062 GCF_035638895.1 Nostoc sp.
ATTGAAGGATTCACTTAAGGACGATTATTCTTATCCTGTCGCCCAAGAAAAAGCACAGAAGTTGGAACGTGACCTAGCTTTGGCTTCTGTCGCTAGCGTCGTCAGCCTTACGGGACAGCAGCAAACTCAAGAAAAAATTGATACTACTGCACAAATCGCCCAGCAAGCAAAAGATATTTCTGATGAAGCTCAGAACATGGATGCCTCTCAAAACGTTCTCAAAGCGATCGCCGCTCAGAACGGCTTAATTGTGTCGATGTTAGCAGAACAACGTACTGATTCGCTATTAGCCCGACAGGACAATGCTTACTCTAACTTGATGCTGACGCAAGTGGCAGATCATCTTGACTCCCAACGGAAAAAGGAAAACTCCGAAGAAGATGGCAGATTGTCTCTACTACATGAAGTCGTACTTAATGCACGGCTAGATCCTACTTCTGCTGACTGATTAAAAGGGTATAGAAACGAATGGCACGCTTGTTAAGCTGAAGAGTATGCAGCGTAAGGATGCTCCAGGGGCAGGGGGCAAGGGTGCAGAGGGGAATTTCTAAACTGTCCGTTCGCAATACCTAAAACTTCTTCTTTCTCCTCTGCTCCTCTGCACCCCTGTTGCCTCACCGATTTTCCCTTTACAAGCGTGCCATTCGGTATAGAAACACAGTAGGAAGTAAAGTTACAAGAGCTTTTCCCTCCTATAGAAACAATCAACTAGCGTTCAAATGTCTGACAAAATTACTGTATTGAGCAAGGATTCAAATCATGTTTTTACTAGCCCAACTAGATGGTGGTGATTTAGCTGATTTAGCAAAAGAAAATGCAGCTTCAATAGCTCAAGGATTTGATGAGCTTTGGAACGAAACTATTACAGGTGGTGTTTATTCAGCAATTTGTACAGTCGGAGCTTTATTTGCTGTAGCAACACTAACTTTCTTCGTCGTTGAATGGACAAAAAAAATGATGGCGGGGGAAGAGCAAAGAGCTTATACAGACTTTATTTGGCCGTTAATAGTTGTCTATCTCCTAAGTAATAGCGGAGATGCTTTAGGAAAATCAACTTTGGGAATTAGAAACTACATAAATAATGTAAATAATATAGTTCTTAGTAAGGCTGCTGCGGGGGTTGACCTTAAGCAAGCGTTTGAAAGTGCATTAGGAACTGAAGCAGCACGTAGCGCTATTGGTATTGCTGTAAATAAATGTAGAAATTCATCTTTAAGTCAACAAGAACAAATCAACTGTTTGAATCAAGCTAAAGAATATTTAACCAAAAAATATCCAGATAAATTTAACAAGAATAATGGAGTTTTCTCTTGGTTTATAGATGCGGTTGATGGCACTATGGATGCTTTTAATGATGTGAAAGATGGTCAAGCAAACGGAATTGATTTAATTTTATCTCCCATTAATGCTTTTGTTGGGTCTGCTGTTACTGACATAGTTACGATAATTTTAGTCGGAATGAATGGGGCTTATCAATGGGGAATTGAATTGACTATGCTCGTAACAGCACTGCTGGGGCCTATAGCTGTTGGTGGTTCTCTGCTACCTTACGGAGCTAAATCAATTTACAGTTGGTTAGTAGGATATTTCAGTGTAGGTTTTGGCAAGCTCTGCTTCAATATCATTGTTGGTTTCGCCGGGCAATTAGTCGCTGATTCTAAATCTTATCAGCCAATGTTCTTCCTATTTACAATTGGTATAATTGCGCCATTCTTAGCTACAGGTTTAGCGGCTGGTGGTGGCATTTCTGTTTCTTCAATTTCTAATCCAGAATATATCCCAGCTAATACCACTGAGTTAGCTAAGAAGATTTATGCAGCCCGTCGCGCCGGGTTAGAAATTACAGAAATTGTAGATTTAAACTTCGGGAGAAGAAAATGAGTGAAAACAACGGTAAAGGGTCTGTATTAACTATAGACAAACTACTGAGTATAGGTGATGCTGACCACAAAAATAACCCTGATAAACAGCTAGAAGCGGAAAGTTTATTAGTTCCTACTAAGCACAATTTTGTCACTTCTCCTTGGTCAAGACTAGCAATAATTGCTGTCCCTTTTGGAGTTGGATTTTTAGCTATATTTTTGATGCTCAATGGCATTTTCAATCCCGCACCAGCACCAAAGATTGCTCAAAAGCCAGGGGAAACTATTACTGCTACAGAACAAACACAAGATAATGAGGGGGATGGTGACGCTCGTGCAAAACTAGCTCTGTCGGATCAAGAAGATGAGTTAGGTCGCATTAACAAAAATAAATTTGACCAACCAGCGCCAGTACCAGTTTCAGTAAACCAAAAGGTTGTGCCATCTAGCCCACCATCTCCACGACCTGCGCCACGGACTGTTCAAAATACACAACCACGTCGCCTAACTCAGACTGCATCACAACCAATTAGAACCTATACTCAGCCACCAACACGCACGAGTTTTTCTTCAAGATCCTCTATAGGAGCGCGGACAGTAACGCCCCAAGATCCCCTTGAGCAATTGAACAAACTCCGTGGCATCGGTTCTTACGGCAAAATCGCATACGCCGAAGCTAGCACCAGTAAACAATCTTCATTAGATCCATATCTTGCTCAAGCTCAAGCAATTCAAAATCAACCGAATGAGCAAAATGAACAAACAAATACAAATAATTTTGACCAAACCACGCCGCAAAACTCAAGCGAGTCGATTGAAAAGATTCGCCCCAGGTGGCAAGCGACTTCTAAAGTTAACAAGATTACTTTAGCTAACAATTATTTACCTCAAGAAAGCCAAATTCTCCAAGGTAAACAAACTCGTTATTTGACAGTTGGTACTGTTGCTACTGGTGTGATTGTTACCCCATTAGTTCAAACCACAGTTAATAATTCAGGACTTGGACAGACACAAACACCAACCTCTAATAACACTAAGTCTATTGCTCTCCTGCAAGAGGATTTACGCGATAACTATGGGCAAGTGGCAATCCCAAAAGGTACTTTATTGGCAGTCGAGTTAGCCTCAGTTGATGGCGGCAGTTACGCTGTCGCTTCTGTTCGGGGCATCATCAAAGATAATACAGAATATCCGATTTCT
>NZ_DASQZC010000509.1:0-3919 GCF_035638895.1 Nostoc sp.
TTAATCGCATTTGTTAATTAATTACTATGAACACTATTTTACATATCACCAAAAGCGAACAATGGGAACAAGCAAAAATTCTCGGAAGCTATCGGGGTGATACGTTAGATTCGGAAGGATTTATCCACTGTTCGACAGCAGAGCAAGTTATCTGGGTGGCGAATCGTTTTTTTGTTAATCAAAAGGGTTTGGTAATTCTTTGCATTGATTCTGAACAAGTTAAAGCTGAAATTCGTTATGAAGCTGCGGAGGTAGATAATTTATTTCCTCATATTTATGGTGAGTTGAATATTGATGCTGTGTTTCAGGTTGTTGATTTTAAGGCGGGGGAGGATGGATTTTTTGTGTTGCCGAAAGAGGTAACAGATTTATAATTAACGAACCGCAGAGGCGCAGAGGGCACAGAGGAGGAGAGATGAGAAGAGAAGGGTTTGATGTAGGTGAGTATGTTGATCTTATGGCGTTGTTATTGGATTTGCAGCTAAGGGATGAGTATCGAGATGGTGTGGTAGCAAATTTTGAGAGAATTAATGCGATCGCTAATCTTGTAAATTCTTTTCCTATACCAGAGGATATTGAAATTGCACCAGTTTTTGAACCATGAATGATGCTGTATCGATAGCTACTGCTGTACGTGAAGGCAAAGTTAGTGCGGTGGAAGTTACCAAGGCTGCGATCGCACGAATAGCAGCGCGGGATAATCAACTCAATTGTTTTACGGCTGTCACTGCTGAAACAGCTTTAACAGATGCAGCCCGCATTGACAGGGAAATTGCCCAAGGTAATAATCCTGGAACGCTTGCTGGTGTGCCTTTTGCGGTGAAAAATCTCTTTGATATAGCTGGTTTAACGACTCTGGCGGGTTCAAAAATCAATGCAGAAAACCCAGCAGCTAGCCTTGATGCAACCGCAGTAGCGAAGTTGAAACAAGCGGGTGCTGTGCTGGTTGGCGCTTTGAATATGGATGAGTACGCTTATGGGTTTGTAACGGAAAATTCCCATTACGGTGCTACTCACAACCCCCATGATTTACAGCGAGTTGCTGGTGGTTCATCAGGTGGTTCGGCTGCGGCGGTTGCTGCTGGGTTAGTACCGTTGACGCTGGGTTCTGATACAAATGGTTCAATTCGTGTTCCGGCGGCGTTATGTGGCGTTTTTGGGTTGAAGGCGACTTATGGGAGGTTATCTCGTGCTGGGGTAGCTTTATTTTCTAGTAGTTTTGATCATATTGGCCCTTTTGCGCGTTCGGTGCAGGATATCGCTACGGTGTTTGATGTGCTTCAGGGAGAAGACGATCGCGATCCAATTTGCACTAAGCGTCCGCCTGAATTGGTTTTACCACAACTCAATCAAGATATTTCTGATATCAGAATTGCGATCGCTGCTGATTATTTCACTAAAGGCGCAGAACCAGAAGCTTTAGCAGCAGTGCAAAAGATAGCTGATGCAATAGAAGTCACGGAATACGTAACAATACCAGAAGCACACCGCGCCCGTGCTGCGGCATTTGTGATTACAGCTAGCGAGGGCGCAAATCTGCATTTGGATCAATTGCGATCGCGTCCTCAAGATTTTGATTCAGCAACACGCGATCGCTTTTTAGCTGGGGCGTTAATTCCTAGTAGCTGGTATCTGCAAGCACAACGCTTTAGAAAATGGTACCGCGATCGCGTTCGGGAAGTCTTTCAAAATGTCGATGTGATTCTCGCCCCAACTACACCAATTTCCGCACCGCTAATTGGTCAACAAACTATGATTTTGGATGGTGAAGAAATTCTTGTCCGTCCCCATTTAGGATTATTTACTCAACCATTATCTTTTATTGGTTTACCAGTTTTATCAGTACCAATTCAGCGCCAAAATGCTTTACCTCTTGGTGTGCAATTGATAGCAGCACCATATAATGAAGCGTTAATTTTACGGGTTGCGGCTACGTTAGAGGCAAAGGGTGTAGTTTCAGCACCAGCATTATAAAAATACCTCCAAAAAATAAATTATCCAATTTTTGGAATCAAAACGACTTTTCCTCCCCCTGCCCTAAAAGCTTACCCTTTGGGGAAGCAAGGTACGCGTAGCGTCCCGCAGGGATGGGATATTTTTCCCTTGAAAGTCCCTAATGTACATTTATATGCTTTACTTTTGCAACATCTTCAAAAGAGTTTCTGGGCTGTCCATTTTGTCCATTACCACCTCAATGAAAGCGAGTTGGTCACGATTTTGTTCGGCTTTTTGCAATGCCGACTCTAACTCAGGCTCAGTACTTACTTTAATGCCCCAGCCATTACTAGCAAAAATTTCATGAAGTTTGTGATAATTCCAGCGTTGAATGTCGTTATAAGGCATAGTTGCACCGTGGATATCACGCTCTATAGTATATCCATCGTTGTTAATGAGAAAAATAATTGGTTTCAGGTTATAGCGTAATATTGTTGACAGTTCTTGTGCTGTCATTTGGAACGACCCGTCACCAACTAATAGAATAGATCGTCGTTGTGGAGCTGCGATCGCACAACCGAGCAAGCAGCCAACCGAGTAGCCAATCGAACCCCAAAGCACTTGTCCCACGAAGGTGCTTCCCTTTGGCAAAGGAATTACAGAGGCTCCAAACAAACAAGTTCCAGTCTCGGCAACGATAATGTCATCTTCTTTAAGGAAATGAGCTAGTCTATACCAAAAACGCCGTTGTGTAATAGCCCCATCCGTGTTTGCTTGGAAGGGAGTCGTGAAGCCAGCATCCAAATTGTCCATTGCAGACTTGAAGTCCAGCGTTTGAGCATCGCGGCGCTGCAAACGTTTGCTTAAAGCAGACAGCACATCCCGCATCGCTACATTCTTGTACAGCGCATGTTTAATTTTGAGATGCTGGCTATGCACTTCAATAGTTCGACTTGGATCGAGTTTGGCAGAAAACTTCCCTGTGTTGAAATCAGTCATCAAGGCACCGATACTCAACACACAATCTGCCTCTTCAATACGTTTTCTGACATATTCCTCACTGGCAGCACCATTATAGATGCCGATGAACTGGGGGTGCGTTTCTTCCAGCAGTCCTTTTCCCATGTTCATCGTGGCATAAGGGTATCCGGTAGCTGCCAGCAATTCTCGCAATTCCCCATGCAGGCGATCGCGATCCACACCAACATCAGCAAGAATAACTGGTTTGTTAGCCTTCTCCAGTATGGTTATACAGGCATCAACTGCCTCAGCTAAAGTAGCGCTCTCGCTCTGGAATACAGGGGGTTTCAATGAATCAGACGGTGCAACCATTTCATGTGAAGCAACATCCATAGGTATGGAGATGTAAACGGGTAATTTCTTCAGAAGACAGATACCCAAAACTCTGTCAATTTCTACTGTTGCATTTTCTGTTGTTAAATATGCTTGAGCCGCCGTTACCTTTTCATACATTCGGGCAAACATAGAAAAATCACCAGTACCAAATGTATGATGGACAAGCGAACCAGATGCTTGAATTTTGGTGGCAGGAGATCCGGTAATCGTTACAACAGGAACGTGTTCGGCATAAGCTCCAGCAATGCCATTAATAGCACTAAGTTCACCAACGCCGAAAGTAGTAATTAGTGCTGCAATGCCATTGAGGCGACCATAGCCATCAGCAGCGTATGCTGCGTTAAGTTCGTTGCAAGTACTAACTAACTCAATGTCTTCCTGATTCACAATAGAGTCAAGAAATTCCATATTGTAGTCGCCAGCGACACCAAAGATATGCTTGACACCAATTTGTTTGAGACGAATCAGTAAATAATCACCAATAGTAAAATTTGTCATTGTTTTACCTCTATTTATCCTCTTGTATCTGAAATATTTTTACAGTCAGCATAAAAATCTTGGTGCTTGAATTTAGAATTGAGAATTTGCAATTTAGAGAAGACAATTAAGAGAACTTTCAGACCGCCAC
>NZ_DASQZC010000510.1:0-1553 GCF_035638895.1 Nostoc sp.
GCCATTAATCATCGCAAAACCGGCACTCATTATTAAATAGTGAGAAATTTAACTTAACGAAACCGCTTTAGCTTAAATATAGCCAAGGCGTTTTATGACAAAAATTCTCTTTTTTATTGTGGGATGGACATCTTGTCCATCCCACTTTTTTTGTGGTTAATCGACAAAACTTAAGCAATTTTAGGCTGAAGTCTAAGAAGATGTCTTAAAAGTTCCGAAAGGTATAATTTTGCAGTTCTGCACTGGGTTAAGTGTAACGCAAAATCAAGGTTTCTCATCTGCTGAGATGCTTTGCTGTGCTAATTATCAGACCAAAAGACCCTTTTAAAACATCCTCTAAATGCGTAGGCGTAGCCCGTCGTAGACATCGCTAAAAACCAAACCCTAAATGTTTAAAGGATGAAATCAGTCGCGGCGATCGTTGACAATCCATTCAGTTGAATTTCTAAATTTGCGGTGAAGTTATTGTCGTTACCGATATCTGCCTGAACGAATAAGTTGCCATCATTACTAAAGTAGCGTACTTCGCCAGCAGATCCAGTGAAGGCAGCAGTACCGATAAATTTGAAGGCTTGATTGCCAGCAGGTGAGAGTTCGGCATCTATCGCTGACAAGTCGATCTTGTCAATCCCTGATGTGAAATCTATAAGGATATCCCGTGCCACACCTACCTGACTTTCAGAAGTATTTAAGTACTTGAAGGTATCGTTGCCACCGCCGTCAGTTATTGTGTCAGTACCTGCACCACCGATAAGAGTATCGTTGCCATTTCCACCATTGATTTGATCGTTGCCATCTCCACCGTCGATTTCATCGTTGCCATCTCCACCATTGATTTGATCGTTGCCGTTATTGCCGAACAGAAGATCGTTACCAGCCAAGCCTCTTAGAATGTCGTTCCCACTATCGCCAAGTATTTCATTGTCTAAATTATTACCTATTGTGGTGTTATTGTCGGTTAGATTGCCATCAAAAATGTCCGTAAAAACTGGATTAGCCATGATTATTCTTCAAAGCACTACATTAAAGATTTTGTTTTATATATCACTGTATAAAATTAAACTTTACATTAAGTTACATGTTTAGGACTTACGCATTGACAGAAAAACCAGATATTTTGTAGCTGTCACGTTAGTATCTTCAAATCGCATACATTTTAGTGAGCTATTAAGTTATCTATCTTTAGACAGATATTGGAAGTTTTAAGTTTTAGATTACACGCGATATACTTTTATATTACAAAACCATCTATTGTTTTAAAAGGACTCCGACAATACTCTGGTAGATTTCTGAAATGAGGAACCACTGGCTACGAAATGTGTAGAGTGCGTGCTCAAAGCAGATGATGGAAACGCTATTGCTGGTGCATTGCCTAGCTTACGTCCAAGAGTAGGAGCATCCGTGCCCTGCGCCGAAATTATCACTGATCGAACACCAGAGTTATCAAGGAGTCAAAACCAAGTGAATCCTAATGACAGCAACATTAACAAACCATCTCTAGAAATCAACGCTTCTCGCCAGTTTACCCCTTGGCTGTATGAGCAAAACCTGAG
>NZ_DASQZC010000511.1:0-1986 GCF_035638895.1 Nostoc sp.
TGAAAGTGTGTGCATGGATAAACCAATGTAATGTGGTCAAGCTAATAAGGGCTTACGGTGGATACCTAGGCACACAGAGGCGAAGAAGGACGTGGTTACCGACGATATGCTCCGGGGAGTTGGAAGCAGACATTGAGCCGGAGATTTCCGAATGGGGCAACCCTAAATACTACCTGCTGAATATATAGGCAGGAAAGAGCCAACCCAGCGAACTGAAACATCTTAGTAGCTGGAGGAAGAGAAATCAAAAGAGATTCCCTGAGTAGTGGTGAGCGAAAGGGGAAGAGCCTAAACCAAAGGATTTATCCTTTGGGGTAGTGGGACAGCGATATCGAATCTGGCGGTTAGACGAAGCAGCTAAATACTGCACCAAAGAAGGTGAAAGTCCTGTAGTCGAAAACTCAAGGATAGTAGCTGAATCCCGAGTAGCATGGGGCACGAGGAATCCCATGTGAATCAGCGAGGACCATCTCGTAAGGCTAAATACTACTGTGTGACCGATAGTGAACCAGTACCGCGAGGGAAAGGTGAAAAGAACCCCGGAAGGGGAGTGAAATAGAACATGAAACCGTAAGCTTACAAGCAGTGGGAGGACGATTTAACGTCTGACCGCGTGCCTGTTGAAGAATGAGCCGGCGACTTATAGGCACTGGTAGGTTAAGGCGAGAATGCCGGAGCCAAAGGGAAACCGAGTCTGAAGAGGGCGAAAATCAGTGTTTATAGACCCGAACCCTGGTGATCTAACCATGGCCAGGATGAAGCTTGGGTAACACCAAGTGGAGGTCCGAACCGACTGATGTTGAAAAATCAGCGGATGAGCTGTGGTTAGGGGTGAAATGCCAATCGAACCAGGAGCTAGCTGGTTCTCCCCGAAATGTGTTTAGGCGCAGCGGTAATGATTAAATCTGGGGGGTAAAGCACTGTTTCGGTGCGGGCTGGGAAACCGGTACCAAATCGAGACAAACTCAGAATACCCAGAGAACACATTGCCAGTGAGACAGTGGGGGATAAGCTTCATTGTCAAGAGGGAAACAGCCCAGACCACCAGCTAAGGTCCCCAAATCATCGCTAAGTGATAAAGGAGGTGGGAGTGCATAGACAACTAGGAGGTTTGCCTAGAAGCAGCCAACCTTAAAAGAGTGCGTAATAGCTCACTAGTCAAGCGCTCCTGCGCCGAAAATGAACGGGGCTAAGCGATGTACCGAAGCTGTGGGATTGATTTAAGTATCAATCGGTAGGGGAGCGTTCCGTGTTAGGTAGAAGCAGTAGCGGCGAGCAGCTGTGGACGAAACGGAAGTGAGAATGTCGGCTTGAGTAGCGCAAACATTGGTGAGAATCCAATGCCCCGAAACCCTAAGGGTTCCTCCGCCAGGTTCGTCCACGGAGGGTTAGTCGGGTCCTAAGGCGAGGTCGAAGGGCGTAGTCGATGGACACAGGGTGAATAATCCCTGACTATGATGTGGGAGCATTGCGAGGGACGCATGAAAGATAGCCATACCCTGATTGGTTTGGGAGGAGTTTACGAACTCCGTTTGGTAAAGGATAGTGTCAAGAAAAGCTCGTAATGCGATGAAAGCATCATACCCGTACCCGAAACCGACACAGGTAGGGAGGTTGAGAATACCAAGGGGCGCGAGATAACTCTCTCTAAGGAACTCGGCAAAATGGCCCCGTAACTTCGGGAGAAGGGGTGCCCACCTAAGACGTGGGTCGCAGTGAAGAGATCCAGGCGACTGTTTACCAAAAACACAGGTCTCCGCTAACTCGAAAGAGGACGTATGGGGGCTGACGCCTGCCCAGTGCCGGAAGGTTAAGGAAGTTGGTCAGGGGTTCGCCTTGAAGCTGACGACCGAAGCCCCGGTGAACGGCGGCCGTAACTATAACGGTCCTAAGGTAGCGAAATTCCTTGTCGGGTAAGTTCCGACCCGCACGAAAGGCGTAACGATCTGGATGGTGTCTCAGAGAGAGACTCGGCGAAATAGGAAT
>NZ_DASQZC010000512.1:0-11284 GCF_035638895.1 Nostoc sp.
AAAGCATATACCCCATGCTACAGAATGACTCATTAATGAATACTTTAGATGACTTAGGCGCTCCTACAAAATCTTGCTCAGAAGCATCCTCAGAAACTACTTGATATGATGTTCGCCAAATTACCCATAATCAAAGAACCCCTCCCCGATGCTTTGGGGAGTGGAGACAAAGCACAGCTTTTGCTAATGCTCGATCTTCCTCTAGGGCAGGAATACTAATAATTAAGCATGGTTTAACTTTTGCTGTGTAGCCAAGATCGACAAGCCAAACTTCTCCACGATCAGGGCTTCAAATACACAAAATCCAGCCAGTACAAAATATTGTTGGTTTGAGTCGTGCGTTGTGCCAGACTCATCTGCATACAGCAAATACATGGCTGTTCTATATTTTTAGACAATAAAAATCAGTCAAGGGAAGACCTAGCTTCCGCGATCTGAAAAAGTCAGACCTCTTGACTGCTATTAAAATTATATCAGCTACTTTATAGGCTAGCTTGCCTCTGGTTGCCTAGTTATTAAAGTAAAATAGCTAACTCTGCGATCGCACCACAGACAATCCCAAAACTACGCCAAGTATAAGCGAGCGCTTACAATACACTCAGATAATAGAGTGTTCCACATCTTGTAAAAATAAACTTACAGTATTATGGTTGAATATTCTCCCATAAGCTAACTTTAATATGCTCGTCTTCTTTATTCACGGTGTCAGTACAAAAAAGTCCACTTATGCAGATGCACTTATCAAAAATATCAAAAAAGAACTTCATAAAACAAAATTTGAAACTTCAACATATTTTTATTCAAGTTATTGGGGAAATTTATTTAACCACAAGAAACATCAACTTATTGATTATATAGATAAAGATTATTCAAGAGCTTGCCAGCAACATCCAGAATATAATTATTCTCATAATGATATCTACAGGTATAGGTCAAGAAGAAAGGAATTAATTAGTAACTTTTTAGGAGATTTCTTGATTTATCAAAATCCTAAACGTGGTAAAATTATTCGTAAACGAATATTTGAGGAATTTAACCAATTTATCCAAGATAACCCTAAAGGAACTCAAATTCATTTCATTGCCCATTCTTTGGGGAGTTTGATTTTGTGGGATATTCTCTTTTCAGATATTATTTCTAATGATGACTCAGTTTTAGTGTTTCGAGATAAATTTAAAAAACTAGATTTAGTCAGCATTACTACGTTAGGCTCTCCTTTATTGTTTATTAAAGAGATGCTAGATATTGATTTTTCTATTGTTAATTCTGTTATGGAACAATCTATTACTAAAAATTCTGGTAATGATTATAAACTCAGATGGATAAATATTATCCATTCATCTGATTTAGTTGCTTATCCTTTAAAAGCCGCTATAGAAAATGAAATAAGTTCTGATTTACTCTTTTATGATCAATATGTCTGGCAATATGCTAACAGAACTGAACTAACATTAAGAAATATTGGTCAATCAGATATGGCAATGGTTATTGCTGCTGAAGATGCTCATTCTTCATATTTTTATGATAATTTGGATGGAGCGATAACGGCACGTATTATTAGTTATAATTTGTTAGGAGAGACAAACAAACTTTTAGAGAGGTGTGTAAATCCAAAGTAAATATTAAAATTTGTCATTATGGTGTTAGAAATAATCAAAATTACTGCTTTTGTCAGCATCAGCTTTGTTTATTAGCCTTAGACAAGCATGAATAGTTGCTAAATAGTAATAAAACATCCAACTGTACCAAATAGCTTGATCAAAATCTGTTTTCTGTTTTTCGTTATGATGACGGATACCAAAGTTGTTAGCAATATTGAACAAATCGCTCTCATCCTGAGTATTGATTACCTTCTTAATTCTGGTTCTGAGGAATTCTAATACATCTACTAAGTCTCTGATAGCATCATGTCTATCATTGAGGGATGAACGATAGCGCCTAAATTTAATAATCGCTGCTTCTATTCTTTTTTCAACATTTTCTGGATCATCCGTGGGTTTATTTGCTTCAAAAAGTGTCTCTAGTCCCTGTTCTCCTAGTTCTAAGATTTCACCGATTACAGAAAGTTCATAGCCATCTTTATATTCGGAAATAATCTCATTTATCTTATCTCGAAATTCTTTTTGACCAACTTGTTTATCAAAGATATTGTAGTGCCAACCACAATCATTCCACTTATGCTCAAAACCATCTATGGGCTTGGATATCCAATCGTGTAATAATTCAATATTTGCTTACCCTGAAGATTTGGTAGTACCAGCTTACCCATTTCAGCAAACTCCTGAAAACAAAATATTTTTGAGAGATGCCTTAAAATACAAAGACGCAAAAACGCCTCTGCGCCTCTGCGTCTCTGCATGAGATATTCTCTACTTACACCATCTCAGACGAAGGTTGCACCATCTGCTGAGGCTGCGGCTGGAACATGAACAACGAGTACACAACGTCTCGGCGAATGTTAATCATCATATCCAAGAACAATTCGTAACCCTCGCTCTTATACTCAATCAGTGGGTCTTTTTGCCCATAACCACGTAATCCTACTGATTCGCGCAAAGCATCCATTTGTTGCAAGTGTTCCCGCCATAGAGTATCAATGCGTTGCAAGATAAAGAAGCGTTCAGCTTGGCGCATCAATCCGGGTTGAACTTGGTCAATTTGCGCTTCTTTGAGGTCGTAAGCAATTCGCACCTGTTCGTGGAGGAAGGCTTTAATCTCGCTGACTGACATATCCTCTAATTGATTTGGTTGCAAATCCGCTAGTAGATAGACGAATTCTTTAACTTTCTCAACCAGCTTTTCTAACTCCCACTCTTCCGACGGCAAATCTATGTTGATGTAGTAATCAACGATGTCATCCATCGTTTTTTCAGCGTACTTAATCACCTGTTCTTTCAAATCTTGACCTTCTAACACCCGACGGCGTTCAGCGTAAATAGCACGACGCTGATTATTCATCACCTCGTCATACTCAAATACCTGCTTACGAATGTCATAGTAGTAGGTTTCAACTTTTTTCTGGGCGCCTTCCAAACTGCGGGTAAGCATCCCAGATTCGATGGGCATATCTTCTTCCACTTGGAAAGCATTCATTAACCCAGCGACGCGATCGCCACCAAAAATCCGCAGTAGGTTATCTTCTAAACTGAGGAAAAATCTCGTGGTTCCAGGGTCGCCTTGTCTTCCTGCACGTCCGCGCAACTGGTTATCAATTCGCCGTGATTCGTGGCGTTCTGTACCAATTACGTGCAAACCACCGATTCCCACTACTTCATCATGTTCGCGGGTAGTAAATTGTTCGTATTCCTGCTTAACGCGGTTGTAAGCTTCCCGCAATTTCAGAATCACAGGGTCATCAATGGGAGCTTTTTCTGCGGCTACAGCTACCTTGTCTTCAGCTTCCAATTCCGATAAACTGCGATCGCCATATTCACGCACCGCAATTTCTACTGCATCTTTGAGTAGTTTTTCTGTTTCTTTTGTCAACTGGGTAGGGAAAATTTCTGGTGAAGCCCGCCAAGTTTTGACTTTTTTACCAGGGACAAAGCCTTGACCACCACCGTGTCCTGTAGGCAATCCTGCTGCTCTTTGAACGCCAAAGCTATCTTCTGACTCTGGCATGACGATCCGGGGCATGAAGTATTCCCGCAACTTCAGACGTGCCATATATTCGGAGTTACCACCCAAGATGATATCTGTACCTCTACCAGCCATGTTGGTAGCAATGGTAACAGCACCTTTTCGTCCAGCTTGGGCGACGATTTCCGCCTCACGCTCAACGTTTTCGGGTCGGGCGTTAAGTAATTCGTGGGGAATCTTCAGATCCTTTAGCAGCCGACTCAGAAGTTCGGACTTTTCTACACTAGTTGTTCCTACTAACACAGGCCTGCCGAGTTCGTGCATTTCGGCACATTCTCCAGCGATCGCACCCCACTTGCCTGGTTCTGTCTTAAAGACCATATCAGACAAATCTTCGCGTCTGCGATCGCGGTTGGTAGGAATTACAGCAACTTCCAATTTGTAAATTTTTTCAAATTCCGGTTCTTCCGTTTTTGCCGTTCCGGTCATTCCACCCAGTTTTGGATACAGCAAGAACAGATTTTGATAAGTAATTGTCGCTAGAGTTTGAGTTTCTGGCTGAATATCTACGTGTTCTTTGGCTTCAATAGCCTGGTGTAATCCATCACTCCAGCGCCGTCCGGGTAACACCCGACCGGTAAATTCATCCACAATTACCACTTCGCCATTACGAACGATGTAATTTACATCCTTGAGAAAAAGTTCTTTGGCTTTAATCGCATTGAAAACAAAGTGCGCCCAAGGATCTTCAGGGTCAAATAAATCTGTGACTCCCAAAAGATTTTCGGATTCTGCAAAGCCTTCATCTGTCAAAAGCACGTTACGAGCTTTTTCATCCACATCATAATGCTCGTCTTTTTTGAGTGTGAATGCGATTTCAGCTGCTTGCAGATACTTTTCCGTAGGTCTTTCCACCTGCCCAGAAATAATTAGCGGTGTCCGCGCCTCATCAATTAAAATCGAGTCTACCTCGTCAATCACGCAATAATTAAACGGGCGTTGCACCACATCTGCCATTGATGTCGCCATGTTATCCCGCAGGTAGTCAAATCCTACCTCGCTGTTGGTAACATAGGTAATATCGCAATCATAGTTTTTCTGGCGTTCACTGGGAGTCATGGTTGACTGGATTAGCCCCACACTCAGCCCCAAGAAGCGATGCACCTGTCCCATCCATTCAGCATCTCGACGAGCCAGGTAATCGTTCACAGTGACGACGTGTACACCTTTACCAGTAAGGCCATTTAAATAACTCGGTAAGGTTGCTACAAGCGTTTTACCCTCACCGGTTTTCATTTCGGCAATTTGCCCTACATGCAAAATGATACCGCCAAGCATTTGGACATCAAAGTGCCGCAAGCCCAAGACTCGCCGTCCTGCTTCCCGGACAACGGCGTAAGCTTCGGGCAATAGGTCATCTAGAGTTTCGCCTTTGGCAAACCGTTGTTTAAATTCGACGGTTTTACCTTTTAACTCCTCGTCGGAAAGAACCTTAATTTCTTCCTCTAGAAGGTTAATTTCAGTAACAGAAGGTTGGTATTTTTTAAGCTTGCGAGCGTTGGGGTCGCCCAACAAAAGTTTTAGCATGGCAGATTATAGAACTCAATCAAGGGGGATGGGGATTAAAAGTTTGGCATTGATTATAAACATTTAACCCAACTCAACCTTCTTGGTTGTGGATGGGTGTCAAATGAGAATTAACTCAAAAACAGGAGAAAAACGGGGCAATCAGTTTACTAAATGATTGGTTTTAACTCTTATCTGATTATTTAGTCTTTCTTCATAGTATCATTTTGCCCCCAGATGGGGCCAGAGAAGGAGTGGGGGAATAGAGTTATGAGTTATGAGTTATAAATTTTTCAACTCCTAACTCCTCATTTCCATTCTGCTGTTAGGCGGCGGAAATTGTAATCGCTAGCGCCTTGATGACAACTGACACAGCTGCCAAGCTGGACGGGACGTGGTAATTTAACTCCTGGATGCAAAGCTTTGAAATAACGTGAGTCATTAAGGCGATATGGTGTTTCTTCGTCATCTCGCTTAACACGAGAGAAAGTCGAAAGATATTTCCATACCAAGATGCGTGGCGGATCGACTAAAGGCTTTAGTTGTGCGCCGTAGTGCTGCGAATCTTGCAGGAGATTTTTCCAAGTTTGGGTGGGTAAAACGGCTGGTGGTAAGCCAATGTGGCATGTAGAGCAGTTTTCCAAATACAGTTCTTGTCCTAATTGATACTGTGCAGGCACTACATCAACAGTGCCAATTTCGGCGGTAGGAGTAGCATGGGCATTAGTTGCCAAGGCTAAAAGCCAACCCATAGCTAGGCTCCAGGTTACAATTACCAGAAGTAAACCGAAAAATTGGCGTTTGAATTGGCGTTCGGCGCTTTGCTGTAGTACAAGGCGTTGGCGTAGCCCGCCGTAGGCATCGCGGATTTTGCGCTTAACAAAAATTGACATTCCTCACATTCCTAGATATTCAGAAGTGGCGCTTGTGCTAATCATAGGACTTACCCAGCGTTGTCAATAGTAATATAGCAATGCCTATTGGCAAGCACTTCTGTGTCTGTGCATCTCTCAACATTGCAAAGAAAAATCTTTTAGCAGTTTTAACCTGACTCACTAGAAAAATCAGCCATAATATCTCAGATTTCATTTGCACCAATATCTTCTCGGTCAGATTTGGAATAAATCGTTAGTAGCAAAATACTTGTACGTGATTAAACTTGATAAATCAATCGGTATCCAGCACCCTTACCTTTTTGGATACTACTGTTGCGAACTCTCACCTTGTAAACAATATACTCTTCACCAATGCCAGGGATGCGTAGGCGTAGCCCGCCGTAGGCATCGCCTACAAATTTCTTTGTTGTAATTGCTCAATAATCGGTTGAACATCAGAGCGAATATTGCGAAATCTCTTTGATAATCTGTAAAGTTTCTGCTCAAACTCATCGGAAAATCGAATTGAAACCGCATTATCACTCTGCATCAATCCTGTCCCATATCTCACTAATTAGGTAAAGCTTTTCAGCAACAGTTATCTTTAAGGAATAGAAACCGATCGCAATAATCGCTCAACAACAGTTCTTGCATTCCGTCCACCTCTAGGAATCAGGCGATGGCAAAGAACATGAGGGACGAGAAATTTCACATCGTCGGGAATGGCATAATCACGCCCTAATAGAAAAGCTAGCGCTTGGGTAGCCCGTTGTAATGCTAATGTGCCACGCGGACTAACACCAAGGGCTATTTCCTCATCTTGCCGCGTTACTCGTACCAATTCGAGGATGTACTGTTGCAAGGAGGGTGCTACTTTTACTTGAGAGCAGAGGTAACGCAATTCCTGTACTTCTGCCAAGGTAATACAAGGCTGCAAATCAGCAACTTTCACACCATTTTGGAGATTTTGCAGCATAAGGAGTTCTTCTGCTTCGGAAGGATAGCCCAAACTCAGCGACAACATGAATCGATCCATTTGCGCTTCCGGTAGTGGAAAAGTACCTTGATACTCAATAGGGTTTTGAGTGGCAATGACGAAAAAGGGCTGAGGAACTGCACGAGAGACACCATCGACTGTTACCTGATGTTCTTCCATGACTTCCAGTAAAGCTGACTGAGTGCGGGGTGTAGCGCGGTTAATTTCATCAGCTAGGAGGATATTGGTAAAAATTGGCCCAGGAAGATAAGTAAATTCGCCGCTTTTTGGGTTCCAGATGTTAGTGCCAGTAATATCAGTTGGCAGTAAATCAGGGGTACATTGTAGCCGTTGAAACTTACCATCCAGTGAACGAGCTAGAGATTTAGCGAGTAGGGTTTTACCAACACCAGGGACATCTTCTAGCAGGGCATGACCACCACCTAGCAAGGCTACTAGCACTAAGCGTATTGCCTCAGCTTTGCCAACAATGGTAAGAGCCAGATTTTGCGTTAAAGCGTCAATTTTTTCTCTCATGCGGTGCGGGGAGTGGGGAGTAGGGAGTAGGGAGTGGGGAATGGGGACTGGGGAAGAAAAAGGGAGGAGGGAGCAAGAGAGAAGAGTTTTCCCCTCTGCCCCCCGCACCCTGCCTCTCTGCCTCTTTCCCATGCCCAATTTCCCTAAATACATTGTTCCCACTCAGAACTCCTAACTCCTAACTCCTAACTTTTAACTTTGCGCTTTAGCATTCAAAATTTCTTTAGCAACAACACAGTCAAGTTGAATTTGTGTTTTCAGGGCTTCTAGAGAAGCAAATTTTTGTTCAGGGCGCAAAAATTTCACTAGTTCCACAGCCAGCTTTTTGCCATACAAATCACCAGACCAATTGAACAGATGTACTTCCGCAGATGAATAAGTACCATTTACAGTTGGGCGATTACCGATGTTCATTACGCCCAAGGTTTCATTAGGAGCGACATCTGATGTTTCATTGAGAATGAAAACACGGACAGCATAGACTCCTTGGCGGGGCAAAAACTTTTCTTTTGGTACTTGGAGGTTGGCGGTGGGAAAGCCAATTGTTCTGCCCAATTGTTGACCTTGAACGACAACACCAAGGAGAGTGTAGGGGCGTCCTAGTAGTATATTTGCATTTTCGATGTCACCTTGCTCAAGGGTTTGGCGAATTAATGAAGTGCTAATGCGGGCATCCTGAGTCGGATTAGTACTGTCACAACTGCTTTGGGTGGGCGAGTTACCCGTATAAGTTTGTAAGGGAACGATGGTAACGGGGATATTGTGTTTGGCGGCAATTAATTGCAAATCTTTAGCAGTACCACTGCGCTTTTCGCCAAAACAAAAATCCTGCCCGATGCTAATTTGCTGGCATCGCAGTTGTTGCACAAGAATTTTTTGGACGAATTCTTCGGGAGTCAAAGCAGATAATTCTTTGTTAAAGGGTAGTAATACCAGTTGTTCTACCCCAAGCGATCGCAATTGTTGGACTTTTTCATCCAGTGGCGTTAACAAAGTCCGGGGTTGCCCCGTAAAAAATTCCTGTGGATGGGGGTCAAAGGTAACAACTGTTGAGTAAATATATTCTTGATTTGCTAGTTGTTGATTTTCCTTTGACTGCGGACTACTAGCTACTGATAAGTGACCACCAGCGTGCAAGACTGGTTGAATTACCCTTTGATGACCAAGATGAACGCCATCAAACTTGCCAAGGGCAACAGCAGTCGGCGTTAGCAGCCCTTCGCTCGAAGGAGCAACCCACACAGAACACCCATTTTTAGACAAATTTAGCACTTGGATTCTGAGATTTTAGGTTTATTTTAGCTATCAGCAGGAAGCTACCTTATGGTAAACCGCCTTGAGGAGGACATTCACTAACTGCCCATGAGGTCTTGTGCGATCAGCCAGGGTGTTGATGCTAACCCTTTAAGCTATCAGCCAAAAGCTTAACCCACGGGAAGTTGCCCAAAATGGTATCTTGTGCTATTAGCTTGACAGCTAATTACTAAGTCCAGATAACCCAAATACCGGAGCTGAAAAGGCTCTAGTTCGTTGTTGAGACTGCAACGAAGGTTTTACCCTCCGATTAGCCGCAATTTTAGGGTGTCTGTGAGTATCTGGGCTGTGTTGGTGCTATAAGGTATGTCCTCCTGTTGTCGCCCTTATCCTATGGTTGGCGTGACAACTTTAGGCAGCGCTGTCTCACCGTACAGCCAACAGGTACGCTCTCGCGCTGAAAGCTTCTGATCACCAATCTAATCTAAAATCTCCAATTCCTCCGATCGCAATCTTTAAGTAGAAAACTTACTAACAGGAAAAGATTCTGATAAGACAACTGAGGTGGGAATCTGAAGTACCAATCCTTCCCGTGCCATGATAGCCCCAGGAAATTTTGCAGCTGCTTGTTTCCCTACACAATCCAAAAAGTCGTCATCGTGTGCGGGGTCGTGGTGGTAAATCACCAGAGTTTTGACGTTAGCAGCTTGTGCCACTTTCACCGCTTCTTGCCAGGTAGAATGTCCCCAGCCAATTTTGGGAGATTTTGGGGAATGATATTCTTCGTCTGTGTAAGTGGAATCGTAAATCAGAATGTCAGCATTACGAGCTAGCCACAGCACATTATCATCGAGTCGGTCAGGAAAATGTTCGGTATCAGTGATATAAGCAGCAGCACCACCACGCCAGTTGACCCGGTATCCTATAGCTTCACCTGGATGGTTTAAAGGTGCTGTTTCTACGGTAAGGTCATCAATGTGGATTGGTTGCCCCGGTCGAATGTCGTAGAAACTTAAATTAGCTTGCATAATTTGCAAGGGTACAGGAAAGTTCGGGTGCAACATCTGGTCATTGAGGCGCTGTTCTATGGTAGAACCATCAGGTGCGATCGCGCCGTAGATATGAAAGTCATTTCCCTTCACAAATCCTGGGGTAAAGAAGGGAAAACCCTGCATGTGATCCCAGTGAGAGTGGGTAAAAAATATATGAGCTTCTAACGGCATTTGGCGCAACAAAGATTGCCCCAAAACATGTAGTCCCGTGCCTGCATCGAAAATTAAGCGTTTATCGCCCGCTTGCATTGAGATGCAAGGGGTATTACCGCCGTAACGAACGGTGTTTGGCCCTGGGCTGGGGATGCTGCCGCGAACGCCCCAAAATTGTACGGTAAATTGGTTCTCTATCCTAGACATGGGTATTGCTTGCTGGACTGAGCGGGCGATAAGTGAAAAAATTGCTACTTATTTTGTCTAAGTTTATGCTGTCTCACCAATTCTGCTATGGGAAGGATTTCTTGGTAAAATAGCATACCCTGTTTCTGGCTGATTGTGTAAATGTGAATGAGAGACTCTCAAGTAGAATTTTCCAGTTTTTCGGGTGGATGTGTATCGGTTATTTCAAGAGTGCCCCTACGTTATAGCCTAAATTTTTCTGTGATGCATTTAAATAATTCTAGTTTTATCCTGATAAATCAAATGATTCACGGAAAATTGAATTCCCACTCAGACAATTTATTTAGCCCATCTGCGTAAGTAAGATTGTATTGTAACGGAGTTATACTGATGTAGTTTTTACGTACAACATGCACGTCTAACGGTACATTTTGAAGCAGATTTAATCCGGTTGGGGGTTCTATATCTTCAATTACCTCTCCGGTTAACCAGTAGTAAGTTTTTCCACGAGGATCAACTCGTTTATCAAACACATCAATGTAACGCCGCACTCCTTGACGAGTGAGAGTAACTCCGGCAATTTCTTCCCACTTAAGGGCAGGAATATTGACGTTGAGCAACATTAAATCTGGCAGAGGTTTTTGGGCTAACTGGTCTACGAGAATTTTGGCAAACTTAGCAGCAGGTTGAAAGTCTTTAGATGTGTGACTAATAAGACTCAGCGCTACACTGGGAATGCCTTCAATTAAACCTTCCATTGCCGCAGAAACAGTGCCGGAATACAAGATTTCAGTTCCCAAATTCGCACCTTGATTAATGCCAGAGAGAACCAAATCCGGGGGAGTATCTAACAAAGCCCACAGTGCTAATTTGACGCAATCTGAAGGCGTACCATCACAAGCCCAAGCTTTGACGGCGGGATGAAAAATCCCTTCAACAATTTCGGCGCGAATGGGTTGGTGTAAAGTTAACCCGTGTCCAGTTGCCGATCGCTCTCGATCTGGGCAAACTACACTTACATCATGACCTGCCTCTGCCAAGTAGTTAGCTAGGGTACGAATCCCCAAGGCAGAAATGCCGTCATCGTTGCTAATTAGTAATTTCAT
>NZ_DASQZC010000513.1:0-10578 GCF_035638895.1 Nostoc sp.
CTACCAGTTTAATTTTACGTTAAAAAATTGATTCTTCTGATGGGTTCCCTCAGTTGAATGATGTTGTTGCCCGTGCGTAGGCGTAGCCCGTCGGAGACATCGCTTTGATAAAATTTCTTGGGGAATGCTGCGCGATCGCTATAAAGATGTAGATAGTCAACAACCCCAAGCCTAGCGCTTTATTTTTGATTGTAAACCCATAAGCGATCGCCTTTTAGATAAAATCCTGAGCGCATCAGTGTCGTTGTGTAGAGTGCAAATCTACCCGTAGCGTCTTGTAGAGAAGGTATTGCCTAAACTAAATTCATATTCAATAAGTAAAAATGCCTGATTACTTATGCAAAAGCAGCTTTTCCTTTCTCAAAAGCAGCTTTTAATTTCGCATTCTAGTGTTTTCCACAAACAAAAGCAGCTTTTACTTCTTCAAAAGCAGGTTTTAATCTCGCATTTTAGTATTTTCCGCAAACAAAAGCAGCTTTTAATCTCGCGTTTTAGTGTTTTCCGCAAGCAAAAGCAGCTTTTACTTTCTTAAACCCCAGTTTGCTTACTCATTAGAGTAATTTACGCATTCATTTTGGTATATCATTGAGCCAAAAGCTGGCGTATGCGTAGCCCTTCGGAGATATCGCTTTAGTTTAGAGTATAAATCGACAAGCGATCGCTGTTCTTTTTATAATCTCATGTATTAACAAAGCAGCGATCGCATTAAAAATACCAGAGTGTGATAGATTTGTAACCCTACAGCAACGCTATGCAAATGTAATCGTTTCAATTACATTTGCATAGCGAATCAGCTACTACTCAACTACGGGTAATCCTGCTAGTGCCATCGCCACTTCATTCGCACTATATTCAGTATCAACAAGCCGTCCAGCTTCATAGTCAATATAAGCTTGCATATCAAAATTCCCATGACCGCAAAGGTTGAATAGGATAGTTTTGCTTTTACCTTCTTTCTTGCAGAGCAAAGCCTCATCGATTGTTGCTTTGACTGCATGGTTAGCTTCTGGTGCTGGTAAAATTCCTTCTGCGCGGGCAAAAGTTAATCCAGCCGCAAAGCAACCAAGTTGGTATTCAGCACGCGATTCAACTAATCCCAAATTGACAATATGGCTAACAAGCGGGGCCATACCGTGATAACGTAAGCCTCCAGCATGAATTCCTTCTGGCACAAACTTACTACCCAAAGTATGCATCTTAGTGAGTGGAGTTAAGTGGGCAGTATCACCAAAATCGTAAGCATATTTGCCACGAGTCAGAGATGGACAAGCAGCTGGTTCTACAGCTATTACTTGTACGTCTCGTTCTCCTCGCAATTTAGCACCAATAAATGGAAAAGCAATTCCAGCAAGGTTACTACCGCCACCTGTGCAGCCAATGACAATATCAGGGTAATCTCCTGCCATCTCTAACTGAGTAAGTGCTTCCAGCCCAATCACGGTTTGATGTAGCAGTACGTGATTGAGAACACTACCTAAAGCATACTTAGTTTGTTCATCAGCAGCAGCTACTTCTACAGCTTCACTAATAGCAATTCCCAAACTGCCGGTGCTATTGGGATGTTGTGCAATAATTTTACGTCCGGCTTGGGTTTCAGTACTTGGGCTAGCAACTACCCTCGCGCCGTAGGTTTCCATTAGAGCTAGGCGGTAAGGCTTTTGCTGGTAGCTGACCTTTACCATGTAAACTAAGACTTCTAAACCGAATAGCGCACCAGCAAAGGCGAGGGATGATCCCCACTGGCCGGCTCCCGTTTCAGTCGTTAGCTTTTTTACTCCAGCTTGTTTGTTGTAGTATGCTTGGGCAACCGCAGTATTGGGTTTGTGGCTTCCAGAGGGACTAACACCCTCATACTTGTAATAAATTTTGGCAGGCGTATCTAAGGCTTGTTCTAAACGACGGGCGCGATAAAGAGGGGTTGGTCGCCACTGGCAATAAATAGAACGGACTGGATCTGGTATTTCAATCCATTTTTGTTGACTAACTTCTTGCTCAATCAGCGCCAATGGAAACAGAGGTAATAATTCATCTGGTGTAATTGGCTTTCCAGTACCAGGATTTAAAACTGGTGGTAAGGCTTGTGGCAAGTCAGCCTGGATATTATACCAAGCTTTGGGCATCTGTTTTTCAGTCAAAATGTATTTAATCGTGTCCATGTAATTAATTGACAATAAAAGGCTATTTATACAGTAAATCTTAAATAGGGGAGGCAGGATGAACGGCAATACTGCTCGGTTAAGGGAAAATAAAGGGTAAGTAATATACCTCGAAACTTGCGGTGTCATTTACCCAAGATAGATAAACAGCAAATTTTATCAGTCAAAATGTATGACTTTGACCCCCTCTCAAACTCGAAAGCTACCTACTCAAGCGATCGCAGCCAAAATTTTCCACTGGTGTAACATCATTAGTCTATTTATCATGCTCACCAGTGGACTACAAATTTACAACGCTAACCCTGTTTTTGGTGGACGTGCAGGTTTGCACATTCCTCCGATATTTACGTTAGGAGGTTGGCTCGCAGGAGGTAGACACTGGCATTTTGCAGCAATGTGGATATTTTCGCTGAATCTCCTGTGGTATGGAATTTACATTTTAATCACTCGGCGCTGGCGGCATCGGTTTGTAGGTGCCAATGACTTCAAAGCATTACAAAAAAGTCAAAATTCCAAACGCCTAATTTATGCTTGGCATCGAATTGTCTATACAGCAATTATTCCTATCTTGCTACTGGCATTATTGACAGGAATAGGAATGTATAAACCTGCTCAATTTCCCTGGATTGTGGATTTGTTTGGCGATTGGCAAGCATTGCGAATTGTTCACTTTGCCTCAGTGCCGATGGTTGTCTTATTTGTAGTGATTCACTATCGATTAGGGCTTAAGGCTGGTGGTACTGAATTAACAGAATCAATGTTTTGATAAATAATCTTTTTTTAAACTAAAAACATGAACTTTTTTGATAAATTGAATGGGAATATATTGCAAAACCAAAGCTTACTATTTGTAGGACTTGATCCAAATCCAGAGATGATGCCTGTGCGTTATGAATCTGAAGAACTGATCACTGGTTTGGAGAAGTGGTTACAATTCATTATTGCGGAAACTTCTGATTTCGTTTGTGCCTATAAACCGACACTTGGCTTTTACGAGGCGCTAGGTATTCCAGGTTTAGAATTGCTGTACAAAACTTTAGCAGCTATTCCAGCCCATATCCCAGTAATTTTAGATGCCAAACACAGTGACTTAAATACTAGTACCATTTTTGCTCGGACTGTGTTTACAGAATGGCAGGTGGATGCAATTACTCTTAGTCCCTATACAGGACAAGATCATGTAGCACCTTTTTTGGTCTACCCTGATAAAGGAGTGTTTATTTTATGCTGTACCTCTAATCCAGGCGCAGAAGCTTTACAGCAATATCCGACAAACGAATCACCCCTTTATTTACAAGTAGTAAAAGAATCAAAAACCTGGGGAACTCCAGAACAATTGGGTTTAGAAGTGGGAACTACAAAACCTGAAATTTTAGCACTTATTCGAGCGATCGCGCCTGAACGAATTATTATGGCGCGTAGCATCTGGGCAGAAGGCGCAAACCTGAAGCAATTTTTAGAAGCAGGTTTGAATGCTAACGGTGATGGTTTACTGATTCCTGTTCCTCAAGATATGTTGGGAAACACCCAACTATCTGAGGAAATCCAGTCTTTACGTGCAGAGATTAATCAAATCAAAGCTGAAATTATTCACGAAAATTCCACATGTCCTGTGTGGTTTCCTGATGTTTTTTTTCTAAATCAGCATCCCTACCAAGACTTGATTTTACAACTTTATGATATTGACTGCATTATGTTTGGCAGTTTTGTCCAAGCATCAGGAGCTATATTTCCTTATTACATCGACTTACGCAAAATTATTTCCAATCCCCAAGTTTTCAATCAGGTTCTCACAGCTTATGAGGATATTTTGAAAAACTTGAATTTTGATAGGTTGGCAGGTATTCCTTACGGTTCTTTACCTACTGCGACTGGTTTAGCTTTGCGCCTTCATTGTCCAATGATTTTTCCCCGTAAAGAGGTGAAGGCACACGGAACTCGGAGAGTTATTGAAGGTAATTTCCATCCTGGTGAAACAGTTGTGGTAGTTGATGATATTCTCATTAGTGGTAAAAGTGTTATGGAAGGGGCAGGAAAGTTAGAATCAGCAGGATTAAATGTTAATGATATTGTGGTATTTATCGATCATGAACAAGGGGTGAAAGATAGGTTACAGCAAAATGGTTATCGCAGTCATGCGGTTTTAACTATTTCGGAAATTACTAATACTCTGTATCAAGCAGGGCGAATAAATGAGGAGCAATTTTTAGCTTTCGCTGAAAGTTCGTGATTGGAAGAATAGGGAGTGGGGAGTAGGGAGTAGGGAATAGGGAAATATTTTTCTCATGTACTTACCCTTGGTTATATCTTGCACCTGCCTACTTTCTCGCCAGAGAATTTTTCTCTGGCTAATAGCACAAGTGTACTCAAGTTGAGTATAAACCTTACCCAGTCTTCAATAGATAGACTAGCCCCAGAATTCATGCTGAGGCGTTTGTTTGGACTGGTGCAAGTTCTGATCCTTGAACATATTTAATTACCCGGTTCAATCTAGTAACTAGAATAATTTGGATTTTTAAATTAATTATGAATTTTCCACTGAATCAACTGCTTAGATGGTTAATTTTTACGCTGTTATTTCCTTTAGTTTTTCTCAATGGTTGGCTAGCATTTTTGCTGGTTAAAAATTTTCAACCTGTTGTAACAATTCTTGTTTTGGCTACTTTGCTTGCATTCATTTTAAACTATCCTGTTGCCATTCTCCAAAAGCGAGGAGTGAAACGTGGCTATGCAGTATCATTAGTTTTTATCTCAGCATTGATCATTATCATTGCTTTGGGTATAACTTTAATTCCAATTGTTTTAGAGCAATTTAATGAGATGGTGAAAGTCTTTCCCCAATGGATTGATTCTAGCAAAGAAAACCTTCAGATTTTAAATGATTGGTTTTTTAAGCACAATTTAAATGTGAACTTAAGTCGCTTATTAAGCCGATTAACTGAGCAATTACCTACTGAATTAGAGTTTCTTTCAGATAAACTTTTAAGTATTCTTATAGATACGATTGATAGTATCTCTGAGGCATTAATTACAATAGTATTGACTTTCTATCTGTTGTTAGATGGCCCAAGGATTTGGGAGGTGATATTTAAAAAGCTACCTGGAAGTTTTGCCCAAAAGGTAAGCCAATCTATTCAACAAAACTTTCAAAATTACTTGATTGGTCAGGGAAGTTTGGCTTTGCTGATGGGAGTTTCATTAACATTATTATTTTTAGCTTTTAAAGTCCAGTTTGCTTTACTTTTTGGTTTGGGGGTTGGGCTTTTGAGTTTAATTCCCTTTGGCGATGTCGTTAGTCTTGTTGTAATAACTTTAATAATAGCCACACATGACTTTTGGCTAGCAGTGAAGATTTTTGCAGTAGCTGTTGTCATTGATCAGGTAATTGATCAAGCGATCGCACCACGGCTTTTAGGCAAATTTACTGGTATCAGACCAATATGGGTGTTAATTGCTTTGCTTGTAGGAACCAATGTTGGTGGAGTCTTGGGTTTGCTAATCGCGGTACCTGTAGCTGGTTTTATCAAAGATATAGCAGATGGTTTTTCTAAATCTGGTGATTCTGATAACATCGGTGTGGGTGAAGCAGCATCAGAATTGTTGGCAGAGAAATCAATATCGCCATGAGTTGTTGATTTATGGAGAATATAAAGCGCACAGCTAGCTGTGCTACGGCATCCAAAAGAAAATTACATAAAAAAACCCCTAGCATTTCTACTAAGGGTGATAAATAATACCATTTCACTTTATGTTTGTCGGAGATGCCCCTGCGATCGCCTCTACTTAGATGAGAGGCTAGAGTATTCCTCAAATATTACAGCAAAAGGTGATCAGGTATAAAATTAGCCAACATTTGCCAAGAGCAATTCTCGTTTTTCTGATTTCCGCACTCTTACCTGAGAGTCATCATCAACATCAACGATCGCTGTATCTCCATCTGTAATTTCACCAGACAGCATTGCTTCGGCGAGAGAATCTTCTAGGAGGCGCATAATTGCCCGGCGTAATGGTCTAGCACCATAACTAGGGTTGTAGCCTTCTTGTACTACCCGGTCTTTGAAGCGATCGCTAACTTCAAGAATAATTCCCTTTTCTGTCAACCGACTAGCAACTTCACGAAGCATAATCTCAGCGATTTGCTTGACTTCATCCCTAGAAAGCTGGGTGAAGACGATAATTTCATCAAGACGGTTAAGGAACTCAGGACGGAAGTAAGCTTTCAATTCTTCATTTACCAAGGTGCGGATGCGGTTATAACTAGCGTCGGCTTGAGTGTCGAAGTCAAAACCTAAGCCACTACCACCTTTTTCAATCACCTTAGAACCAATGTTGGAAGTCAAGATGATCAGCGTGTTCTTGAAGTCCACTTTCCGACCTTTGGCATCGGTAAGATGACCGTCATCCAAGAGTTGCAGCAGCATATTGAATACATCGGGGTGAGCTTTTTCGATTTCGTCGAATAGCAACACTGAGTATGGTTTCCGCCGCACGGCTTCTGTAAGCTGTCCACCTTCGTCGTATCCCACATAACCAGGAGGCGAACCAATTAGCTTGGCGACGGTGTGGCTTTCCATGTATTCGGACATATCTAGGCGAATCATGGAATCTTCCGCACCGAAGAAGTAAGAAGCTAGTGCCTTCGCTAATTCTGTTTTACCGACTCCGGTAGGCCCAGAGAAGATAAAGCTAGCAATGGGACGATTGGGATTCTTCAAGCCGACACGGGCGCGACGGATACCGCGAGATACAGCCGAGACTGCTTGCTCTTGACCAATAAGCCGTTGATGCAGAGTGTCTTCTAGGTGTAGAAGCAATTCTGACTCAGATTCAGTCAGCTTGTTGACTGGTACGCCAGTCCAAGAGGCAACGATTTGGGCGATATCTTCTTCGTCAACTACAGTCGAGTTGACAGGTTGATCGTTTTGTGTAAACGTTGCTTGCAGTTGTTCTGCAAGTTTTAACTCTTGGTCACGCAGGGTTACAGCTTTATCAAAATCTTGGACTCTGACTGCTGCTTCTTTTTCCTTGGTAACGCCAGCGAGTTCACGCTTGAGTTCTTTATTGGGAGAAATTTGAGAGTTCCGCAGACGAACGCGAGAACCAGCTTCATCAATCAAGTCTATTGCCTTATCTGGCAAGAAGCGATCGCTAATGTAGCGGTCTGATAATTCTGCTGCTGCTACAAGTGCTGCATCCAAAATTGTGACTTTGTGGTGCTGCTCATAAGCACCGCGCAAGCCGTAGAGAATTTGTACGGTTTCCTCTACTGAGGGTTCTCCAACCTTAATTGGTTGGAAACGACGCTCTAGGGCGGCATCACGCTCAATGTGCTTACGATATTCATCAAGGGTAGTTGCGCCGATACACTGAAGTTCACCCCGTGCTAAGGCAGGTTTGAGGATGTTCGCTGCATCCAAACCACCTTCTGTCCCACCAGCACCAACCAAAGTGTGAATTTCGTCAATCACCAAGATGATATTGCCCACAGTGCGGACTTCTTCCACGACTTTTTTGATGCGTTCTTCAAAATCGCCACGGAAGCGAGTTCCAGCTACCAAAGACCCCATATCGAGGCTGATAACTTGCTTGTCTTGCAAACTTTCGGGAACATCCTGGTTGATAATCCGTTGAGCTAGACCTTCTGCGATCGCAGTTTTACCAACTCCTGGTTCTCCAATCAACACTGGGTTATTCTTAGTGCGGCGACCGAGAATTTGGATCGCCCGCTCAATTTCCTTCTGGCGACCAACTACGGGGTCAAGTCTGCCTTCTTGTGCTAATTTGGTCAAATTCCGACCAAACTCTTCCATCGTTAATGGTTGGGTGCGCTTTTGACTACCACCACCAGCTATAGCTGGCGCATTTTCACCCAAACGGCGAACAATGGCACTGCGGACAGTCTTGAAGTCAACTCCTAAATTTTGCAGTACTTTGGCGGCAACACCTTCACCAGCCTCGGTTAATCCTAAGAGTAAGTGTTCAGTGTTAATGTAATTCTGTCCCAGACTATGAGCTTCTTTAAACGATTGCTCAAAGAGGCTTTTTACTTTAGGAGTAAAAGGAATTTCTGGTGGTACAAAGCCAGAACCCCTGCCAATAATTTTTTCTACCTCACGACGTGAATCTTTGAGGGTAACGCCTAATTCGGCCAGCACTTTAGCAGCAACCCCAGTTCCTTCTCCCATCAAACCCAGGAGAATTTGTTCTGTTCCTACAAAGTTGTGTCCCAGGCGACGGGCTTCCTCCTGAGCTAACATAATTACTCTAATGGCTTCGGAAGTGAAGTGTTCAAACATAATGGGTTCTTGCTCCCTCGCTGCTTGGACTTTGGGTGAGATAAAATTCACCCTCATCTAAAGTTTTTTGTATTTTCTTAAGAACTAATGTAACTTTATTTAAACTTGAGTGGCAGTGGTGAGAGCCGTAAGACATCAGGTGTACTTGCCGTCTACTAGGGGTTAGGAGTGATGAGTAGATAAGGAGTTTTCAATTTTACAATCGACTTGTCAGTGCAGAAGATGATTTTCTTTTGCCTTTTTTGCTCCTCAGCTCTGGGCTAAACTTAAAAACTAAGACTCAACACTCTTAATTCCTAACTTATAACCTCTCACTCAGGGACTCACGATGACTGAAGCAAGGGTCGGCAAAGACCAACAACATCCTCTTTATAGCCGCGATCGCCCCCTTATTGATATTTTACTCTCTCAAGAGGCGACAGACTATAACTTAGCAGAATTAGCTAGGCTGCGAATGCGTTATCAAGGGTTTCCAGGGGCAAGAGATATCCAAAAAGACCTAGATAAAGCCTTGCAACAGTGGGGTTTGACCGAAGCCGAGCTTTTTGAGAAAACTCGCCAAATTCACAATCTAGGGGGTATTTACAAAAGTCGTGGCAAGAAAGAGGAACAGGATTGGAATTAGGGTAGGGGGCATAGGCATTATTGATCTTTGTTTAATGTGGCGATGTTACCTTGCCTCATAGCTACAAAACCTTACACTGCCCATGATGCCTTAACAAATGGTCACACAGCACCAACGCCACCATTGCCTCAACCATTGGAACTGCACGCGGTAATACACAAGGATCGTGGCGTCCTTTGGCTGCTAAAAGCGTTTCTTCACCTTCACGAGTTACAGTTTTCTGCTCTTTTCTAATTGTTGCTGTCGGCTTAAATGCAACTCGCAAAATGATATTTTCTCCGTTGGAAATTCCCCCTTGAATACCACCAGAACGGTTTGTTAGTGTGCGGATTTCACCATTTTGATCAATATAAAATTCGTCGTTATGCTCAATTCCCGTTAGCAGCGTTCCCCCAAAACCCGAACCAATTTCAAAACCTTTGCTAGCAGGGAGAGACATGACACCTTTAGCGATATCAGCTTCCAATTTATCAAATACTGGTTCGCCCAAACCTTTCGGCACATTTCGCGCCACACATTCTACTACACCGCCGATAGAATCACCTTGTCTACCTATTTGCTCAATTAATTCAATCATGCGATCGCCGCATTCAGCATCGGGACAACGAACTATATTGCTTTCCACTTGTTCTAAGGTGACAGTATTTGGATCAACTACACCTTCTAAGTCTTTGATGCGCTTAACGTAAGCGATAACTTCGATATTGGCGACTTGGCGAAGAATTTTTTTAGCGATCGCACCTGCGGCTACTCTTCCGATTGTCTCACGCGCTGAGGATCTACCACCACCTTGCCAATTGCGAATGCCATATTTTGCATCATAAGTTGCATCCGCATGAGAAGGCCGATATTTCTCAGACATCTCGTCGTAGTCTTGGGGACGAGTGTCTTTGTTCCGCACCAAAATTGATATAGGCGTTCCCAGAGTTTTGCCTTCAAATACCCCTGATAAAATCTCGCAGGTATCCGCTTCTTTGCGAGGCGTCGTAATTTTACTTTGTCCGGGACGCCTTCTATCTAGTTCTACTTGAATTTCTTCTGCCGAAATTTCTAGTTGAGGAGGACAACCATCAATCACAACCCCCACACCGCCGCCGTGAGACTCGCCAAAAGTACTGATGCGAAATAGATGACCAAAAATATTGCCCATGATTTTGAGGAAAAAGGTGAGGCTTATGTATTCTACCTAGAGTTCTTACAAAGTTTGTCTTTGTTTTTTGTATAATTTTTCGCTATTTTTTTAGTAATTATCAACAATGTTTCTGAGTTTTTATTTAACTCCATAACAGTATCCGTTACTAAGTTAAATTAAAAGCGCCCTCCTTTGTGGGAGAGCGCTTTTTAATTTAGTTAGAGCTTAGAATTAACCGTTGATAGCAGGAGCGCTCATTGCCACAGGAGCAACATCACCAGCAGCCAAATCTAAGGGGAAGTTGTGAGCATTACGCTCGTGCATTACTTCCATACCCAAGTTAGCCCGGTTGATTACATCAGCCCAAGT
>NZ_DASQZC010000514.1:0-20599 GCF_035638895.1 Nostoc sp.
GTCGAGGATTTCCTCCTGCATCTAAATATCGCTGACGTGCGATCGCAAATAATTCTAATATTCTTTGCGCTTGCTGCTGTTTAATGGTGTTAGATTGCGTCATCGTTTTATTCCCATCCGAAGGTCACTACTTCGCCGTTTTGTAATATCGTTGCCAAGGGTAAAACAGTGCTAGGAGTTTGATATATGCCAATACCCTGTGTCTTCATCATATAATCTCCAAACAAGTAAATTTAGAGCTTCTAGGGCATTTATTACTAAGTATTGCTCTTCTGTGGGTTCCACAAATGGTAAGTGTGTATGTAAGCCAGTGCTGATCTTATCAAAGAGGCGATCGCTCAGTCCTTCCTCGTATCCACAAAGCTAGTACACTCATTAACAACACCCCCATCACTCCTTGCAGGGGATTATTATTCACACCAGTTACCCAATCAGGAACTTGACCAGAATATTTCACTAATTTACCTACATTAATAATGTAGTAACCCCATACGAAACCACCATGCAAACCGATTGGTAAACCCAAGCGTCCCCTCCGCCAACGCTTTCCCCATACTTGCGTTAATCCCAGCAGTACTAAAGCTGGAAATTGCGGCAGTGTATGAATAATTGCCTCTAAGGGTTTAATAAAGTGCAATGCAGCAAACGCAGTTGCATCTGTCCACAATGCCACACGCGGACTGTAATCTCGTTGTAATTCATCTAACAACCAGCCTCGGAATAACAATTCCTCAGCAAATCCAATACCTAAGCCAACAAGTAAACCCTCTAAAATTATTTTCAGCAAAAAAACTTTCGGTTGTTGCCACACCAACCAACCCAATAAACTTTCTACCCCAAAAAGTATCAGAATATTAATTATCCCCATAGCCAAGCCACGCAGTAAATCCACACCATTTTGCCGCGTGAATTCTAAGCCATAATGCCGCAAAATTTGGGGCTGTTGGTAGACATATTTGCCCCATAGTCTCAGAAGAAAAATAAATATTGCATATAACAATACCAATGTCAATATACTTTCTAAGTTGGAATCATGCACTAGAAAGTATATTGGTGCAGCCAATGGCAACCATAGCAGCAATAAAGTCAAAATAAAAGAACCCAGCCTAATAGGGGCAGGGCGTTCAGCTAAAGGGACAAGGTTTTTTTTCATACAAAGTAAGTCACCAATCACCAGTCAATACTCTAAATTTTGACCAATGACCAATGACCAATAACTAATGACTATTCATCAGGTTCAATCGTGCTACTTAAACCGTGACTTTTCAATGTTTCGCAATAGAACTCAGCGTGTTCTAAAGCGCAAGTAATAACTAAAGCTAGCCCGTTAGTATGGGCTTCCATCATGATGCTCACAGCTTGGGGTTGGGTAAGGCTAGGTACAGTGGCTATTAATGACTGTACAACATGCTCCATCGAGTTGTAGTCGTCGTTATGGAGCAAAACGCGATACCGAGGCGCGAGCTTACGGGTTGTGGAAGGCTTTTCAATAGTTTCAACTGACACGGCTCTCTGCTCTTTCTCGTTAATTCACTACAACAAAGTTTCTGTTCAGCGATCGCTTAACAGTTATTTACCTATTCTATAGTATTTCTGTTGAGATACTATGCTAGGAAAACCCTTTGCTGCCAAGGATTGGTCGTATTAGTTTTGCGTAGGCACTTGTGAGGCACATGTCTTAAGACATGGTTGCCGTGAGAGTGCTACCCTAATGTTACAGAAGTTCCTTTAAAAGTAGCGCATTCTCACTTTTAAATTAAACAAGTTAGCAAACAATCGTTGTCGCTGCCCAAACTGCATAATGATGGACATTAGCCTAAATTTTCTTCAACCAGGACAAATTGTATCTTTAGAGCATGGCGACAGGAATCTGTATGCAGAAGTCATTCAATTCGTAGTTTCCCGCCAGTTGTGCTGGGTACGTCCTTTATTAATGGTTACTTTCATTCAAGAATCGCCGCTAATTACCGATTTGCGAGATGCATCTGACCTGCTTTGGCCCGCCAATTTATTTCGGCCAGCATTAGACACAGAAGTAATTACCTTCTTGAGCCAAGTTTTAGCAAAAGAACCAAAAACGGAACCTGACTCAGCCGCCAAGCAGCAACTCAATCAATTTATTCACCAACTTTGGCAAGCATACCAATAGGGAATTGGGAATTGGGAATTGGTTATTAATTCTTCTCCCCTGCTCCCTCATCCCCCCACTCCCGACTCCCCATTCCCTTGTAAAGAAGATGTTTCTGAAGCTTTGATGTTAATAAAAATATTTTTCAAACATCCTCTTACTAAAACTTGTTTTACCTATTTGAAATTTTGATTGCTTCAGCCATAATCAAATTCACTTGATATGGGCAATAAGCTTCTATACCTATGCAATTAGGAATATCCTAAGTTAGGAACCAACTGAATTCTACCAGCATCCATCTCTGCCATTAATAATTCCAGAGCTTCGTAATCAACATCAGAAATGTAACCCAGTTCCGTCAATTCTGAGTTGATTTCATTTTCTATCTCAGGAGTTAATTTTTTGATGTCAAGAGCTTTTTCTACTAATTTACGAATAGCGTACTTAGTTCTCATAAATAATAACCTAAGTTTATATGATACTAATTATTCCCAGTTTATCTAAGTATAAACAATGATCTAAGAGTCATATAGATCACATTTTAATTAATTAGAAATAATTCGCTATGAGGATGTCGGATGCCATCAGCAACGCTAAAATGAGGAATTTCACTTACCGTTAAGACTAGGCTAAATTAGCTTTAGCTATAGACTAAGCAAGTTTTCTCAGCATACTTACTGATGACTTGTCGTTTGTCGGCTGTCTATAGTTGATTGTTTTTGAACTAGCATAAAAAAAAAGTATATATAAGCACATTTTAACTTTAAATTATGACAATCTTTAAATAGAGATAGTAAAGCAATAAAGATTCAGCAAAGAGAAGTAAGACGTATGGTCGATGCAACAAAATAGAGTTTATGTTCAAATAATTCTTAGCTTGACGCTTTAATAATTCTCAATAGGATGTAACTATGCAAGCAGTACTTAACTATCCGAAGATTGCAGTTATTCGCCCCCAAGGCTTTTTGAATGCTACAAACGCCTTGGAATTTGAACGAGATATGACCACAGCGTTAGCACAAAATGGTATTTCTATCTTGGTAGTAGACCTCGCAGCAGTAGAATCGTTAGACAGCGCGGGGTTGATGGCATTATTATCTATACACAAGCTGGCTCTTAGTTTAGGAAGGGGTTTCCAACTTAGCGCTATTGCTCCATCAATTAGAATTATTTTTGAACTAACGCAACTCGATACGGTGTTTGAAATATTGGATGGTGAAGTTGAGTTGACTGCAACATAACTTTATGTAAAAGCACAAAGGGTCTGGTAAGAAGTGGACTTTATGTAAAGGAGTTATAAGTTGCAACGATAAATTATGCTAGAAGACCTCATTCAATGCTAAGGTTGGGTTTGAGTAGCTGTAATTAAGGTAGCTAGAAGATAGCACAGTGGCTGTTGCAGTTGAAAAATTAATAACATCGGATATTTTAAAACCAGGGCGTTACCTGGGTAATGAGCGTTTAGCAGTACACAAACCTTGGGATACGGCGGCAGTACGCTGGGTATTAACTTATCCAGAAGTATATGAAGTCGGTGCATCCAATTTAGGGCACATCATTCTCTATAACATTTTGAATGCCCAACCGCGTCAATTGTGCGATCGCGCCTACCTCCCAGGCAAAGACCTGGCAGCCAAACTACGCGAAACTAATACGCCATTGTTTGCTGTAGAGTCAAAGCGATCGCTCACAGAATTTGACATTTTAGGTTTTAGCCTCAGTTACGAACTGGGTGCAACTAATATCCTAGAAATGTTAGATTTGGCTGGAATTCCCTTGACGTGGAAAGAAAGGCAAAAAGCAGGGGGAGAATTTACGAATCTCCAGTCCCAGTTTCCATTAATTTTTGCTGGTGGGCAAACAGCAACATCTAATCCTGAACCTTATGCCGACTTCTTCGACTTTATCGCCCTTGGAGATGGAGAAGAACTGCTGCCAGAAATTGGTTTGGTGTTGGAAGAAGGCAAACAAGCAGGATTGAGTCGGGAACATCTGTTACTGGATTTGGCACAGATACCAGGTGTATATGTCCCTCAGTTTTACGACATGGCAGAGGATGGCTCAGTTCATCCTAGTCGTCTAGACGTACCCAAACGAATTTTGCGACGGGTTGCAACTCCCATACCCGCGTATTCCATTGGGTTAGTTCCCTACGTGGAAACGGTGCATGACCGCTTGACCATTGAGATTAGGCGTGGTTGCACTCGTGGCTGTCGCTTCTGTCAACCAGGAATGCTAACTCGACCAGCACGGGATGTAGAACCCGATCAGGTTGTAGAAGCAATTGAACAGGGGATGCGGGCAACTGGTTACAATGAGTTTTCCCTATTATCTCTGAGTTGTTCTGATTATTTGTCCCTACCAGCAGTGGGGATGGAAATCAAAAATCGCTTAAAAAATGAAAACATTTCTCTGACTCTACCAAGCCAACGGGTAGACAGATTTGATGAAAATATTGCCAATATCCTTGGAGGTACGCGGCAAGGTGGGCTGACTTTTGCTCCAGAAGCTGGAACTCAGCGAATGCGAGACATTGTGAATAAGGGTTTGACTAATGAAGAATTGTTGCGGGGGGTAAAAACCGCTTGGGAGCAAGGCTGGGACAAAATCAAGTTGTATTTTATGATTGGCTTGCCCGGTGAGACGGATGTTGATGTTTTGGGCATTGCCGAAACAGTAAGCTGGCTACAGCGAGAATGTCGAGGCAAAGGCAGAAAACCTCTAAACTTTAACCTGACAATTTCTAACTTTACGCCCAAGCCTCATACACCATTCCAATGGCACTCAGTTTCTACCACTGAATTTAAACGCAAACAAAACCTGTTGCGGCAAGAATTCCGCCGAATAAAGGGAGTGAAGGTAAATTTTACCGATGTTCGCATTTCGGCAATGGAAGATTTTGTGGGACGAGGCGATCGCAATTTGAGCAAAGTAGTCCGCCGTGCCTGGGAATTGGGTGCAGGTATGGATTCCTGGTATGAGAATTTAGATCAGGCTTTTAGCGCTTGGGGGTCTGCGATCGCTCAAGCCGATCTAGACTGGAAATACCGCCAAGTAGAAAATGGCGAATGGAATTTGTTTCACGCACAAGATCAAACAAAATCGCCAGATGCGGAAAATACCCAATTTTGTACAGACGCGATTAATCGCGTCTCTCCCCACTCCCTCGATACTCCCCTCCCTTGGGATCATATTGATACCGGGATTGACAAAAAGTGGCTCAAAGAAGACTTACAACGCGCTTTAGAAGCTGCAATTGTACCCGATTGCTCTTTTGAAGGTTGTTCCCACTGTGGCGTATGTGGAACCGACTTTGGCCATAACGTTGTGATTGAATCACCAGCTATTCCGAAGTTCGCTGGTGAGTTTGTCCCCAACACAACTAAGGTACAAAGACTGCGAGTTTGGTTTGGGAAACAGGGTAATATGGCTTTGGTAAGCCACCTAGATTTAATCCGTCTGTTTGACCGAGTTGTGCGGCGAGCAGGCTTACCAATCGCTTTCACTGGTGGATTTCATCCAATGCCGCGAATTTCTGTAGCAACTGCTTTGGCTCTAGGAGCTACCAGTAGTGGTGAAATTGCAGATTTTGAGTTAACTGTACCAGTGGCAGTCGATACTTTTCGAGAACAGTTGGTTCGGGAAATGCCCACAGACATATTTATATATAATGTGGAGCAGATAGATTTAAAAACTCCGGCAGCGACTCAACTGCTAGAAACAGCAGAATATTTAATTACCGTAGCAGCACTTGAAGAAGTAACACCTATACAATGGCAAGAATGGATTGATACCATCAAAGCAAAAGACGAACTGTGGTACGAGCATACAACAAAGTCAGGCAAGAGCCAATTAATAAATCTGCGCGATCGCTTGTTTGAACTGGAATTAGTAGAAAACTACAAAACTATTGCAGAGTCTATATCTGTTATCCGTTATGTAGGTAGCTATCGCCAAGATGGTTTTCTATTGCGTCCTGAACAAATCCTGTTTATGCTAGGGATGGTGGCTAGTGGAGAATTCCAACTCCTGCACATCCACCGCAATCGGCTAATTTTAGGGGTATAATCCCTCTAGGGCAGCTTGCTAGTAGTTGTCCTGACGTGGCTATATCGTTGGAATTGATTTTTAGCAAGGTTGCGTTAGAATGGGGTGAAGAGAAATTTTCTGGCGCTGCATTGAATTAGCTGGTTCACTACCCTGGTGTTCAGGGGGCGAAAGCAAAGATATTAGAGTGCAAATTCTAGGATTTTATCCCAGACAAACTGAGGCAGATTAAAGAACACACACTCTCTATAGCTACCTTGTGAATCAGTAACTAACAGCAGGTTCGCTTAGATTCTCTAAATCCATGCTTTTTAAACAGCTGCTGAATGTTTAATCCCCAGTAGTGCCAAAGAGCTAGTGAGCTACTTTTCTAGAGTTGTTCGCCTTTGGTGTTCTCGTAGGTTAAACAACTGCTGTCGGCTAGGCCGCATTTGCAGACGTTCACGAGACGCGCAAAGCGTGGCTTAAAGTAGGGTAGCAGCCGGCGTTGCTGACTATAACCCTAAGGGGAAATCCGGGGAATGGAAAATAGAAATAGTTTCTTTTTCTTAACGACATCAGTAGGTTACTCTCAAATAAAGCTTCCTGAGTTAAAAACTCACTCAGGATTCAGAACTTTTAAACTCAGAACTCTCTTTATTGAGGGTATTGCATCACAATCAACCATCCGTGGTTGATTTAATTGCTTAAACATGCAGCCGTTCTGGAATAATCCGCCGTAAAAATGCTCTTAAGAGCACCAATAGCTATTTAATTTAGAAGCTCAGGTTTGCGATTTTTATTATCAGCAGCGCCTTTTGAGGGTTGCAGGGGCAACAAAGGTATAACAAACCTCCAGACCTATTGGTGCTGCCAATTTTGAGGAAATTGAATGCCAAAACAAATTATCATCGCGGAGCAGCACCAAATTGCTGCTGTCTTTTCGGAAGATCAAATACAGGAACTAGTTGTTGCTACGGGTCATCACCAAATAGGTGATATCTACTTAGGAGTAGTAGAAAATGTATTACCTGGGATAGATGCGGCTTTTGTCAATATTGGCGACCCAGAGCGCAACGGTTTTATTCACGTCACCGACTTAGGGCCATTAAAGCTAAAGCGTACCGCCGCAGCAATTACAGAACTACTAGCACCACAGCAGAAAGTTTTGGTGCAAGTAATGAAAGAGCCAACGGGGACAAAAGGCCCCCGGCTTACGGGTAATATTACTTTACCCGGACGCTACGTAGTACTGATGCCTTATGGTAGAGGTGTAAATTTATCCCGACGGATTAAAAGTGAAAGTGAGCGCAACCGCTTGCGGGCACTAGCAATTTTGGTCAAACCGGCGGGCATGGGTTTGCTTGTGCGTACAGAAGCAGAAGGCAAACCCGAAGAAGCGATTATGGAAGATTTGGAATTGCTGCAAAAGCAATGGGAAGCCATTCAGCAGGAAGCGCATTCCACCCGTGCCCCAGCACTACTCAACCGTGATGATGACTTCATTCAGCGCGTATTGCGGGATATGTACGGCGCGGATGTAAATCGGATTGTCGTAGATTCCAGTACTGGTTTGAAGCGAGTGAAGCAGTACTTGCAGAACTGGAGCGGAGGTCAAACACCGCAGGGATTGTTAATTGACCATCACCGCGATCGCTCTCCAATTTTAGAGTATTTCCGGATCAGTGCCGCCATTCGAGAAGCCCTCAAACCGAGAGTAGACCTACCTTCTGGAGGTTACATCATCATTGAGCCGACAGAGGCATTAACCGTAATTGATGTTAACTCAGGTTCCTTCACGCGATCGGCAACAGCTAGAGAAACAGTTTTGTGGACAAACTGCGAATCTGCAACAGAAATTGCTCGCCAGTTGCGTCTGCGGAATATCGCCGGGGTGATCGTTGTTGATTTTATTGATATGGAATCACGACGCGATCAACTGCAAGTTCTCGAACACTTTAATAAAGCACTCAAAGCAGACAAAGCTCGTCCGCAGATTGCCCAATTAACCGAACTGGGTTTAGTAGAGCTGACCCGCAAACGCCAAGGTCAAAACATTTACGAATTGTTTGGCGATACTTGTCCCACCTGTGGCGGTTTAGGACATACTGTGCGTCTGCCTGGAGAAATCGAAAACCGATTACCAATACCAGCAGAAACACCAGAGCGTGAACGTGAGCGTTTTGTATCCCCCCTACCTCACCGAGAACCACGTCAGCCTGCTGCCCGCATCCCAGAACCACGAGAAACCTATGATGGATTTTCAGAAGCATTTGAGGGCGACCTAGAATCGGGTAACTTAAATCTGATTAATCATCCTAGTTATCAAGACCTTAATGATAATAAGCGTCGTACCCGCACTCGCCGCAGTCGAATTGCCATCAATGGGTTAAACGGGAAAGATGAAGCTAGGGTTGTAGCCAATCCACTGGCTTTTGTCAACGAGCCAGACTTAGACCTTGATATTGAACCAGAACTAGGAGTTGCACCAGAGATTCCCTCACCTACCCTTGGTAAACCAGGTTGGAGTGAAAGAGTAGAGCGCACCGTAGTAGATCGCACTATAGATCGGACTATAATAGATCGGACTGTAGAACGCGCTAAAATTATCAAGGCAGAGCCAGTCAAACCAGTGGTAGAACCACCGGAGATTAGAACTGTAGAAATGAGCCTCCAGGAACAGGATATCTTTGCTTTGATGGGAATATCTCCCTTGGTGAAGTTAGAGCAAGAGGTTAAAAATACCAAGTCTGTGATTATTAACGTGATTCAACCTGGTCAACAGCTAACGACTCCAACTGAATCAACCTCAGAATCAACTATTGTCCAAAAGGCAATACCTGAAATAATCCCAAGCAAGATACCAATACCAAAAGTTATTGAACCAGAACCAAAACCTTTGATAGAAGAGACAACTGAACCATCTGAGTTGACTGCTAGCCCAACGGATAGCTTATCTGCCAAAGCTTCCGCTAACGAAGATGAAAGTGATGCGAATAGTGCTGCCACTGCCAGCCGTCGCCGCCGCCGTCGTTCCTCAGCGATCGAGGATAATTAACTTGCTTTATGGTAGAAACGTCGCCAACGCCCTTGGAACAATCCAATTGGCTGGAGTTTTCTACCTTATCAGGGACTCCAGGGTTGGTTGCAGGTGTGGATGAAGTAGGGCGAGGCGCTCTATTTGGCCCTGTGGTGGCGGCAGCAGTGATCCTACCAGATCATGCTTTGCCAATACTAATGGCAGCTAAAATCAAAGATAGTAAAAAGTTATCTAGTTCTCGTAGAACTCAGCTAGCACACCAAATTTGTGAGCTGGCTATAGACTGGAAAATTGGGTTTGCTTCTACTGCTGAAATTGACAAGATAAATATTTTGCAAGCGACTCTGTTAGCAATGAAGCGGGCTGTGCTGAAGTTAAAGGTACAGCCTGCACTTTGCCTGGTTGATGGTAATCAGTCAATCAAAGACTTACTATTGCCACAACAAACAATAATTAAGGGGGACGAGCGATCGCTCGCCATTGCCTCTGCTAGTATTGTTGCCAAGGTTTGGCGTGACGAACTGGTACTGCGTCTAGCATTAAAATACCCTATGTACAACCTGGAGTCTAACAAGGGTTATGGTAGCCAGCAGCATTTGCTGGCTCTGCAACAATATGGGCCCTCGCCCCTACATCGTCAGTCTTTTCGTCCTTGCCAAATCAAAATACTGAGCGCTGAGTGATTAAATAATTACTCAGCATTCAGGATTGGCAATTCAGTACTGTTACCGCTAAGTCCTCTATCTTTGGTTTGTGATATCACCCAGTAGCGATAATCCGTCAAAAGTTGATTTAATAACCGTTGCTTAACTGACAACAGTACGCTTTTTAGCAAAGCATTGCCAGTAGCTTCTAAAATTGGCTTAGGAGTGAAGGAAAATGGCGGTGGCAAATCCACCAGCACTTCTAAATCAGCTTTTCCTTGGAGGCGAGTGCCAGTGCTTAACTCTTTAGGAGATAGATGCCCTTTTAAATTAAGAGCAAAGCGCTGGTTAATATACTTGAAACCCAGGATTTCACAGCCTAGCGATCGCAAATTAATTATTCCATTTGATTCTGCCCAAACTCTCATGTCTACAGTAGGTTGAATACTCAATGACATAAAAGTTAACGGACGCATTTTCAAGCGAAATACTTCCTCAGAAAGCTGCTCAATTCTACTGTTGTCACTCAAAGCCTTAACTAGACGTTGAGGCTGGCGTAAGTAGTGCTGAATGGGAATAGGCTGCTCTGGGACAGCGATTTCAACCGATTGGGAGGCAGTAAACCGGGTAGCCATGAGCGGATAAAAATATCTGTTACTTAATTTTAATATTTTTTAATAAATTAAATCTGATTATTAGAAAACTATAAAATTTATTGACCATAAAAATGATTGTTGCTTATTAGCTATACATGATTAGCAAGAAGTTGGTACGCTCATTACTATCTTTAGTTCAAGAAATATATATTCTAATTTAATTATTGACATAAAAACGATAACATGCATATTTTTAGGGACAAAAACCAATATAATTGCTTTTAAATCTCCAGAGGAATTAGCAAAAAAACTACGAGGAAATTTATCTGGTAGAAGTGCTGTTTTCCATAAATTGTTTTCTTGGATACATATTTCGCTCTATTCGCTTAGTGCGTAAATTTTAGAGATAACAGTGTTTAGTAAGAGTAGATTTGGATATATTAGCTAAGACCAAAATCTTATAATCTCTGTTTACCGATTAAACTTGCAACTCAAGGCTAAAGGCATGACTTTATTGATCGCACATTTAGGGCCTCCCGGCACTTATGCAGAACAAGCAGCTGTTTTTTATGTCAATTGGCTAACTAAAAGTACGGGAGTTGAAGCTACGTTATCTCCCTATCCCACCATCTCCCAGTCACTGCACGCTGTTGCTGATGATAAAGCCCACTTGGCTGTTGTGCCAGTGGAAAATTCTATTGAAGGGAGTGTTACCACAACATTGGATACACTTTGGCAGTTAGATAGTTTGCGAATTCAGTTGGCTTTGGTATTACCCATTGTCCATACGTTAATTTCTTGCGCGTCTAGCTTAGATAAAATTAAAACTGTTTACTCTCACCCGCAAGCTTTGGCACAATGTCAGGGATGGTTAGAGCGATTTCTCCCGACTGTACAGATTATTCCCAGCAATTCTACAACCGAAGCATTACAGCGATTGGAGCAAGAGACAACAACAGCAGCGATCGCTTCTAGTAGAGCAGCTCAACTCTACAACCTGCCCATACTAGCTAGTGGCATCAACGACTATCCAGAAAACTGTACTCGTTTTTGGGTAGTAAGTCAGGGTGAAGCAGACGCTGGTTATCAGGCATCAACAATAGGTGCTAGCCACACATCACTGGCTTTTAGTATGCCTGCCAACACACCCGGAGCATTACTCAAACCTTTGCAAATATTTGCTCAACTAGGAATTAACCTCAGCCGGATTGAATCTCGTCCGACGAAGCGATCGCTAGGCGAATACTTGTTTTTCATGGATTTAGAAGCGGATGTTAAGGAAGCACAAATGCAATCTGCTTTAGCAGAATTAACTATGCACACAGAAATTTTAAAAATTCTTGGCGCTTACAATGTTTTGCCGATCAGCGCTGTTACTTTATAAGTTAGGAGTTATTAATTAGTTAAGAGTTAGGAGTTATCAGTTATTAATTATCAGGTAGGGAATATAAATTATAAGTTGCCAATCTTTTATTTTTTGTTATTTATTCTTAACTCCTAACTCCTGTACAGACGCGATTAATCGCGTCTCTAGTCCTAACTCCTCACTTTTCATTAAACGTGTCTTTAAGAACAGAACGAGCGGCCAAGTGATTCCGAGTAGAGGTTAAAATTTCTGCTTCCCGCTCAAGACGAGTTGCAGTATCTTGCATTTCTAGCAATAACTGCTGCTCTGCGGCGACACCATAAAGATTACTTGCTACCCAATAAGATAACTCTGTTGGTAGGTCAGGCAAATCTTCTGGCAGTTCAATATTTTGTTCGGTTAATTTGGCTGATAGACGCACAACATCTCGCAGCAATTGTTCTACCTCAGTTGATAAAGGTCGCAAATCTTTAGCCGGTGGTTGGTCTTCAATCCACTCCACTAAGCCAACGCGGTATGGTTTTTCACGAACATACTCTAATACGCGAAATCTTTGTTGCCCTAAAGTCAACATTTTAATCCGATCATCTGGGAGGCGTTGGTGATGAACAATTTCCGCACAGCAACCAGTATTTGCAATTGTACCTTTAACAGGATCGACCATCAAAACACCAAACCTGCGATCGCTCTCCAAAATCGTGTTCATCATGATTCGGTAGCGAAATTCAAAGATGTGGAGAGGCAATGGTCTGGTAGGAAACAGAACTACTTCGGGTAACGGGAACAGAGGTAGTTCACGAACTGCAATTTTAGAAGATGATGTCATTGTTACTTTGGTATAAACTTAATCTTTAAAATTTCTTTTTCTCTGCTTTTCCCGTACTTTATCTACATTCTATCATTTGTTTCCTAGCTAAATAAAAGCCCTGAGATATATTTCTTCAGGGCAATGTAAAAACTTATACTAATGTCATTTGTCTTTTGTCGTTTGTCCGAGTACTAATGACCAATGACTAAATTAAAGTTTGACTTCAATATCTACACCCGATGGTAGATCCAATTTCATCAGGGCATCAATAGTCTTAGAAGAGGGCTGGTAAATATCAATAATCCGGCGATGAGTACGGGTTTCAAAGTGTTCCCGTGAATCTTTATCTACGTGAGGCGATCGCAGCACACAATAGATCCGGCGTTTTGTTGGTAAAGGAATTGGGCCTACGGCTGTAGCATTGGTGCGGTTAGCTGTATCTACAATCTTCTCGCAAGATGTGTCTAATAAGCGTCGGTCAAAAGCCTGTAAGCGAATTCTAATTTTCTGCTGCTGTAGAGTTGCCATCTTTAATTTTCCAGGTTCTGCGTAATTAGGGGAATGGTGAATGGGGAGTGGTGAGTGGTGAGTGGGGTTAAGGGAGACAAAATTACTTGGCTTGTTTCTACTCCCTATTCCCTACTCCCTACTCCCTTTAATTAAAAGGAAGAGAAAGGAGCAGAGAGGCACAATAAAGACCATCTCTGCTCCTTTGTTATGAGCGAAAAGGTGCTACTTGATAATTTTGGAGACGACACCAGCACCGATGGTGCGGCCACCTTCGCGGATAGCGAAGCGCATTCCTTGTTCAATAGCGATCGCGTTGATCAATTCTACTGTCATCTTGATGCGATCGCCTGGCATCACCATTTCTACTTCTTTGCCATCATCGGAGGTGTAGGCTTTGATAGTACCAGTTACATCAGTTGTCCGCACGTAGAACTGGGGACGGTAGCCAGCGAAAAATGGAGTCTTACGACCACCTTCTTTTTCTGTTAAGACATAAACCTCACCTTCAAATTCATTGTGAGGTTTAATCGAACCAGGTTTGGCAATGACCATACCCCGTTCAATATCAGCCTTTTGGATACCCCGGAGTAGTACGCCAGCGTTATCCCCAGCCATACCTTGGTCGAGACTCTTCTTGAACATCTCAATACCAGTTACGGTAGTAGCGCGAGTATCTCTGATACCCACTAGTTCAACGTTATCGCCAACTTTGACTATACCCCGCTCAATCCGACCGGTGGCGACAGTACCACGACCTGTAATTGAGAACACATCTTCTACAGCCATCAGGAAGGGTTTATCAACATCCCGCTCAGGAGTGGGGATGTAAGAATCTACAGCATCCATCAGTTCGTAGATTTTGTCTACCCAAGGATTTTCACCGCGTTGGGTTTTGGGATTCTTGGTCATTGCTTCTAGAGCTTGCAGACCAGAGCCTTTGATAATGGGGATATCATCGCCAGGGAAATCGTAGCTGCTTAACAGTTCTCTCAGTTCTAGTTCTACTAGTTCCAAAAGTTCTGGGTCATCCATCAAATCTTCTTTGTTCAAGAAGACAACCAGACTGGGAACGCCTACCTGTTTTGCCAACAGGATGTGTTCGCGGGTTTGGGGCATGGGGCCATCGGTAGCAGCAACTACCAGGATACCTCCGTCCATCTGAGCAGCACCGGTGATCATGTTCTTCACATAGTCAGCGTGTCCTGGACAGTCTACGTGAGCATAGTGCCGACTTTCGGTTTCATACTCTACGTGAGCAGTATTGATGGTAATACCCCGTGCTTTTTCTTCTGGGGCATTATCAATTTGGTCGTAGCCCTTAGCTACAGCCTGACCCATAGCTGCCAAGGTCATGGTGATGGCTGCTGTCAGGGTAGTTTTACCGTGGTCAACGTGGCCAACTGTACCGATATTAATGTGGGGTTTATTCCTTTCAAACTTTGCGCGTGCCATGAATGCTCATTTCCTTATTTTAACTAAGCGTTCCCTTTGCTTTTTGCAATGATAGTTTCAGCTACGCTGCGAGGCACCTCTTCGTAGTGGCTGAACTCCATCGTGAAGGTACCCCGACCTTGCGTTTTTGACCGGATATCAGTGGCGTAGCCAAACATACTCGCCAGTGGAACTTTGGATGTTACCTTAGCGAGTCCCTTTTCAGTGCTTTGGCTTTCAATCTGCCCTCGGCGGGTGTTGAGGTCGCCAATGACGTTCCCCATATAGTCTTCAGGAACTTCAACTTCAACTTTCATCATAGGCTCTAAGATGACAGGTGAAGCTTTCAGCACAGCCTCTTTCATCGCCATTGAGCCAGCGATTTTGAAAGCCATTTCTGAAGAGTCTACATCGTGGTATGACCCATCAATTAGCGTCGCTTTAACGTCAATCAATGGATATCCAGCTAGAACACCGGATTCGCAGCTTTCTTTCATCCCTTGTTCTGCGGGGCCAACGTACTCTTTAGGTACTGTACCGCCAGCAATTTTGGAAACGAATTCAAAGCCAGTACCGGGTTCTCCAGGCTCCAAATTGATCACAACGTGACCGTATTGACCTTTACCACCACTTTGGCGGATGAATTTGCCCTCAACTTTGTTCACAGCTTTCCGAATTGTTTCTCGGTAAGCTACTTGTGGCGCACCTACATTCGCTTCCACCTTGAATTCTCGTAACATCCGGTCTACTAGAATTTCTAGGTGTAGCTCTCCCATTCCCGCGATCACGGTCTGGTTTGTTTCCGGATCGACGCGGACACGGAAGGTGGGGTCTTCTTCTGAGAGAGATTGCAAAGCCTTGGACAGTTTGTCCATGTCGTTCTTGGTTTTGGGTTCAACCGCCACCGAGATCACAGGCTCAGGAATGAATAGGGATTCCAGAATTACTGGCGATCCATCATCACAGAGGGTGTCACCTGTCAAGGTGTCTTTCAATCCCAGAGCTGCTCCTAAATCACCCGCTCGCAGTTCATCGACATCTTGCCGATCATCTGCCTTCATTAGAACTAAGCGGGAAATCCGTTCTTTTTTATTCTTACTAGCGTTGAGAACGTAGCTGCCCTTTTTCAGGACACCAGAATAAACGCGAACAAATGTCAGGCGACCGTAAGGGTCAGCCATAATCTTGAATGCCAGAGCTGCTAGGGGTTCGTTGTCATCAGCCCGCCGCTCAACAGTATCGCCATTGGGCAGTAAGCCTTGAATTGGCGGTACTTCACTTGGCGCTGGCAGGTAATCTACAACGGCATCCAGCATTAACTGCACGCCTTTGTTTTTAAATGCTGAACCACAAAGTACTGGTACAATTGTTCCCGCAATTGTGCCTTTACGCAGGGCAGTCCGAACTTCCTCTTCTGTTAGCTCTTCGCCCTCGAAGTACTTAGTCATCAGAGCATCATCGGTTTCTGCTGCGGCTTCTATTAGCTTGGTGCGGAATTCTTCTACCTGTGCTTGCAATTCTTCCGGGATATCGGTTTCCTGGATATCAGTACCTTGGTCATTTGCGTAAATATACGCACGTTGTCCTACTAGGTCAACGATACCTCGGAAGTCATTTTCGCTACCAATTGGTAGTTGAATAGCGATCGCATTCGCCCGCAGGCGATCGCGGATTTGCTCGTGAACTTTATAAAAGTTCGCTCCGGTGCGATCCATCTTGTTGATAAAGGCGATCCGAGGAACTTTGTAGCGTTCTGCTTGCCGCCACACTGTCTCAGACTGCGGTTGCACGCCGCCCACAGAACAAAATACTGCGATTACACCATCCAACACGCGCATGGAACGCTCAACTTCAATTGTGAAGTCTACGTGACCCGGAGTATCGATAATGTTTATTTGATGATCTTTCCAACTGGTACTGATAGCAGCAGCAGTAATCGTAATTCCCCGCTCCCGCTCCTGCTCCATCCAGTCTGTGACGGCAGTTCCTTCATGAACTTCGCCAATTTTATGAATTATCCCAGAGTAAAATAATATTCTCTCTGTTGTTGTTGTTTTGCCCGCATCTATATGCGCCGCAATACCAATGTTGCGTACTTTCTCTAGCGGGATCGTGCGTGCCACAGCTACCTCCTATGGTTTTTGCCTCATGATATCTTGTATATTACTCTTTGTTAAGATTCTATACTTTTACGGAAAACCGTCTTCTTTTTGTAAATCTACGATATACCGCTTCGGCAAGGCGATATATCGCTTTTCTACTTAATAACGATAGTGGGCGAATGCTTTGTTAGCTTCCGCCATCCGGTGCGTTTCTTCACGTTTGCGAATCGCATTGCCAGTTTCGTTGGCAGCATCCATTAACTCATTTGCCAGTTTGCTTGCCATTGTCCGGCCTGGTCTGGAGCGGGAATATTGCACTAACCAACGCAGTGCTAGGGTAGTGCCGCGTTCTGTACGCACTTCCATTGGTACCTGGTAGGTTGCTCCACCAACTCGCCGAGCCTTTACTTCTACTAAAGGCGTGGCATTTCGCACTGCTCTTTCAAAGGTTTCTAAGGCACCAGCACCAGTGCGTTCTTCAATAGTTTTTAATGCATCATAAACAATCCGTGCGGCAAGTGATTTCTTGCCATGACGCATGATCCGCCTGATAATCATGCTCACAAGGCGACTGTTATATACAGAGTCAGACGGAACTGGGCGCCTTTGAATAACACCACGACGAGACATACTTCACCTTTAATTCGGAATTGGCAACGAAATTATATGCTATCAGACGCCGGAAACTAAAAGCTGTGGAACTCAACCCTCAGACTTTCTCAATTTTGTTTTCGACTGTTGCAGCAAGGCTGACTTATTGACTGCCAATTTTGGATTAGAGTTTTTGGTAGATGTTCCGACCACAAGGATTGGAAAAATCAAAAGTCTGTAAGCCTCATCCCCTTGTGGGTTCGACCAATCCAAAACCGCAAATCTAAAATCTAAAATTCATTGACTTGCTAGCTGCAACTAAATACTCAAGGCGACAAGATTTTAAACTTTAATGTCCAGATTAGAATTCTGCTGTTGGTTACAGCGTTCTCTTCTGAACTTCTACACTTGCTCGCTTAGTGTAGATGTAGCTTGCTTGATTTTTTTACCAGACTTGAGCATCTTTCGTAACTGCTCTTAGTACACAGACCCTGATAGTTTTTTTGTCCTTGAGCGCTTGTAAGGTAGACGATTAATCGTGTTGGATGCGATTAATCGCCTAATCCTATTTTTTCGCTTCTTTCGGACGCTTGGTTCCATACTTGGAACGCCCTTGTTTACGGTCTTTGACTCCGGCTGTATCTAGGGTGCCACGGATAATGTGGTATCTCACGCCTGGTAGATCCTTAACCCGACCGCCACGAATCATCACAACTGAGTGTTCTTGTAAGTTGTGACCAATACCTGGAATATAAGCTGTGACTTCAAATCCAGAGGTTAGTCTGACTCTTGCTACTTTACGTAGAGCTGAGTTCGGCTTTTTGGGTGTGGTCGTGTATACTCTGGTACAAACTCCCCGACGTTGGGGGCATTGTTTTAGAGCCGGGGACTTGGTTTTCTGACGCGCTTGTTCGCGCTCGTTACGTATTAGCTGCTGTATTGTTGGCATGAGTTACAGCGCGTAAAGCTGCTTATATGTCTAAGTTTTAACAAATCCTAATTATATCGTTTTTTATGGTTTTATGTCAATTGTAATTTTTCCTTAATTAGTTTAGTCATTTTTCCTTTGTTACTGGCAACGGATCGCTAATTAAGGACTATTGACTAGTTGTGGAGAATGAATTACCACAGCCACAGGTTGCGATCGCCTGAGGGTTTTGGAAGCGAAATCCACCACCCATTAAGTCTTCTGAATAATCCACCCTCAACCCGTTGAGGTAATTTAAGCTTGCGGCATCTATGACTACTTGAATTTCATCCAAGTTGAAAATCTGGTCGCCAACTTTTATTGCTTCATCGAAGGACATGTCATAAAAGAACCCGGAACAACCACCTGATTTTACTGCCAATCGAAATAAGACATTTGGCTGCTCCTTGGACTTTATTCGCCCAATCTCACTCGCGGCTGCTTGACTCAGATGAATCATGGAACTCGTTTTTTCTAAGTGAAGACCCTATCTTCATTTTACAGACAGATGGGTTAATCCTAGCTTCTTAAAAATTCCAAATCCTTGAAGCTATGAGGGCGATCGCTATTACTACTTGTTACTACATTTATAGCACAACATGCCTAAGTCCCCACCTTAACTAGGTAGGGACTTCTGGGGTGCGGTGGTTCCTAAAGACGGTTTGCACAAAAATGTATTCAGTTTTTTAGATTAGAGCTTTAATCTTTGGTACGGGCATAGTCATCTTGGTAGCGAATAATATCATCTTCTCCCAAGTATTCGCCATTTTGCACTTCAATCAACACCAAGGGGATCACGCCAGGATTCTCTAAACGATGAGATGTGCATTGGGGTACATAAGTTGACTCATTATTGCTCAGTAGGACTTCTTTCTCGCCACAAGTTACCCTAGCTGTACCAGATACGACAATCCAATGTTCACTGCGGTGGTGGTGCATTTGGAGACTGAGGCGGTGTCCGGGCTTAACTTCAATGCGCTTGATTTTGTATCCGCGCCCTTCTTCCAAAACTGTAAAAGCACCCCAAGGACGTAATTCAGTTGCAGCAACGCCTCTGGAAGTGATAGTTGAAGGTAGATGTAGAGTGTCAGTCTGTGTAGTTTCTTGATATCGAGCCATAGTTACCTCATTTGAAGACATAACAAACCGTTGGTACTCTTAACTATTGATAAAAAATCTGGCGCTATCTTGCAACGTTGGAAATCAGCAATTTTGTCGCACCTTGATAAAGATAGCAAAATCAAACGTGACGGTGTAAATCATCACTACTAAAACTCTTACATCTACACCAAGTCTTCATCAAGCAAAATGACAGCTTGTTCTAAACTTTAAAAAAGATGGGGCATTGGGAATTGCTAATTAAGAGACTTTTCCATTTCCCTATACTTCGGCTGCGCTCAGTACAAGTTCCCCATTCCTTACTTCCTACTACCTCATTATCGTGGTTTCAGGAAAATACCAATTCCATTATGAACACGAGCAGCTGTACTAGGCGAGCGATCGAGTAGTTGTCCTCCTAAGTAAAGGCTGGTAGAACTACCTCCGTCTAAATTTAGGGCATCCACACAGCCCATCTGTTGCATCAATTGGGCATGTTCTGCCAAATTAGGGCCATAACCGCCTGGACGATTATGGATAGCAGTAATCATCAATGTGCCTGTTGCTGTTGTGCAAATACCACTACGAATAGCCTTTTCGGCAATAAAAGCATTGCTGAATTTTTCGCCTTTGGCATCAAGGACAATTTGACGGTTTTGGACTAATAGCGGCCCGGCTCCGATAATGTAGGGATAACGACTAAAATCAGCCGGAGTAGTGGCGCTGGAAATACTTACTGTGGTTCCAATAGGTAGCTGTGAGGCAGCACTAGCAGCCTTGGCGCGTAAGGTTAGTAGGTAGCCATCCGGGGGAATGGGAACAGCCGTCTCACCAACTTTGCCGCCTGGTAACTGTTGGGTAATTTGGTCTTTCTCTACCACTAGGATAATTTCGTTATCCGTCAAGGGCGTATAAGTTGATCCCCAAGCTGGGGTGTAACGGGCAATGCCACTCTGGATGTAGCCGCTATTGAGAAACAGAATTGGTAGGCGCTGGTCATTTGCCGTAATTAAAGTTTCTTCTAAGGTAAGACGACCGAAGTAAAATTGACCAGAATCATTCCAAGCGATCGCACCTCGGTTGAGAATGGGGCCTGATAACCACTGACCATCCCGACGAATTGCACCCAAGGGGAATCTGTTATTGCGGTTAAAATAACCACCGTTAATTCCAGCTACTGCTAAGTAACGTTGTGCCGTTTGAATTAAAGGAGCAGTACCCGCAAGCCCATCAGGACTAGCCCACATAGGTTTCAGGGTTAGCCCAAATTTACGGGGATTAACTTCTAACCA
>NZ_DASQZC010000515.1:0-2024 GCF_035638895.1 Nostoc sp.
GCTTGCGGGGAGGGGTTGGGGGTGGGGTGTAATGACTGTGGTTAGCATAACTAATTATGCGGACATGATATTAGGAGTTATTTCTCCCCTATCTCCCTCATCTCCCCACTCCCTATTTACTCGAATGCAACTTTTCCGGCATGACAATATTGGCGTGGGTTGCTTTACCATTCTTGCCGTTAGTACTACCGTTAGCATTACGGGGATGGATCACGCCATAACCGCCGTGGTTGCGTTCGTAAATTACATTAATCTCTCCAGTTTCAGAATTGCGGAACATATAAAAGTCATGCCCTACGAGTTGTAGTTGTTCTAGGGCTTCTGCAAGAGTCATCGGCGGCATGGAAAAATATTTGGTGCGAACGACTTCGTTGGGTAATTCGGGGGTGCGATCGCCAATTAAATCTTTAACTACCGATTCTACAACAACTACTTCTTCTGGTGGGGGCTGAGTTTTATGGTCTTGACGCCGTTCTTTGTATTTCCGCAGTTGACGGGCAATTTTATCTGCAACTAAGTCAATGCTGGCATAGAGGTTTTCGCTACTTTCCTCGGCACGGATAACGCTACCATTAGCGTAAATAGTTACTTCAGCCGCTTGTCTTGTATTAATTCGAGGATTACGGGCTACGCTAAGATGCACATCCACTTCATTTGTAAGGCTCTGAAAGTGACTAACTGCTTTTTCAATCTTTTGATGTACATATTCCCGAATCGCATCGGTGATTTCAATATTTTTGCCGTGGATGACAAGCTTCATGTAAACTCTCCCACTGAATATTTAATGTGTGAATTTGCTTTGTATGAAAAGAAATTGCGGTAAGGTTTATTACTCCCGCCAAAACAAATTGTGAACTCTATCTATGTACTGCTGGTAAGCTTTGTCTAAGCTTATTGCACCTGGGTTATCGCTCATTATACCCTTGTTCCTCCTCATCTCTGCGCTGATATCCAATTGGATATCCACCTAGAATTCTTTGGTGAGGAAAATTTAGCATTAGCTCCTGTAATTGTCTTCTGTGTTAAAACAACGCTTACAGAACTGTTGATAGTTGCTCCTTCTGTGTTCGGTTGAATTTTGCTTGCTGTTGTTCAATAATACAAGTCTTTGTGGAAATTTGATTCTGTTTGAAATGTAAACTAATGTTATGAAAGTCATCAGCCAGTACATTCGTCTTTATCGTCTTAGCATGATGCTTATTGCAGAGAATTCCTCCTAAAAACCTATTATTGAGGTTGTATATTCAAGCTAGCACTTTGTATTTTCTAATGCATGTTCCCTTGACTTTCCTTTAAAATCCTTTGCAAATCTTGACATTGTTTGACTCCAATCCTCTAGTTTGAAATATATTTCGCCATGAATGCAGTTGATTTTTGGCATAATCCATAGTATGGAACCACAGAAAAATCGTTGTTTGCTATATAACCAAGGATTAATGCCTTACTTGGAAGCTCATGGATGGCAGCGATCGCTCCTGACTGAGCGTATCAATAATCCCAGTCTAGACGACGTGTTAATTTTGCTAGAACATCCACCCGTCTACACTCTGGGGCAAGGAAGCAACTCAGATTTTATCAAATTTGATATTGACAAAGGTCAATATGATGTGCATAAAGTTGAACGGGGCGGCGAGGTTACTTACCATTGTCCCGGTCAATTGGTGGGATATCCAATTTTAAATCTGCAACGTTATCGTAAAGACCTCCATTGGTATTTACGCGAACTCGAAGAAGTAATAATTCGCGTATTGGCAGTTTATGGGTTGCAGGGAGAAAGAATTCCGGCTTTTACTGGCGTTTGGTTACAAGGGCGAAAAGTTGCGGCTATTGGTATTAAAGTCAGTCGTTGGATTACCATGCACGGCTTTGCATTAAATGTTTGTCCAGACATGACAGGCTTTGAGCGCATTGTACCCTGCGGTATTTCTGATAAACCTGTAGGCAGTTTAGCCGAATGGATTCCAGGTATCACCTGCGAAGAAGTGCGTTTTTACATAGCACAGTCCTTTGCTGAAGTCTTTGGT
>NZ_DASQZC010000516.1:0-2649 GCF_035638895.1 Nostoc sp.
GCCCAGCACCAATGTTCAAATGACCTACTTCCGAGTTGCCCATTTGACCTTCTGGCAACCCTACGGCTTTTCCTGATGTGCGGATGAGGGTATGCGGGTAAGCTGCCCATAAACTTTCCACAATGGGAGTTTTAGCAGCAAGAATAGCGTTTCCTCGCTTCTGGTCGCAGTAGCCCCATCCGTCTAAAATGACTAGCACCACAGGAGCAACAGGTGCTTTGGTCATAGTAAAATTGCCCTTTACTTTTTGTAATACCCGAATGATACCACTGCTAAACCACGCCGCAAGAGAATTTATTTTATTATGAATTACTTTATAGTTTTTTTAGAATTTTCTTAATCTTAATAAATCTTGTGTATATTGTTGTGATATTTACATTGAGTCATTAGTCTAGTACTAGCAATAGAGTACTACTACTAGACTAAGTGCATCATTTTGGTTTTACAGTAGCTTTAGCAGCATCCAAAAATAAGCAGACCAAAAAGGAATATTTAATCATCTTCTAAAAGCTCTTTAGCAGTCTCATCCAGTCTCTTGTTTGCATTATCAGAGAAGTTGAAAAACAGTTTGCTTACAACTCCAGAGGTAAGTCCAACAGCTGTTGCTGCTGTTGCTGCCGACACATTACCTATACAAACTGATACACCAGTCAAAATACCAAATATGGTAGTTGCTGTTGCTAGACTAATAGCCAGGTTAAAACTTGCGCTGGCTTGTCGGGAACGTTCTCGATACCACTGTACTGAAATATCCTTTGGCTGCACTTCTATGTTAATTTTAGGTTGTCTGTTCATTTTATTTCTGAAAAAGTAGGTTTTTTTGAAAGTCTGCAAGGTAGCTGCGAACTACCCAGCAGGTTGATAAAGGCTAGCCCTATAAATAGGCTGCCATCTTCTAAATACCACTTTAAGTCAGTAGTGTTTAATAACCTGCCTGGAAGCTGCAAACTAACGGGCAGGTTTTTAACATACTGAAAATTCCCAGCTAGAGAATCCTAGCTTGAGAATTGCTGTGATTGTAGTAGCACAATACAGTAGCAATACTTAAGTGCAAATGATAATGACCGTATGCACAGTGCTTCAAAAAGCCTTTTTACTTTCTGATAACCGAATAATACCACTGCTAAACCACGCCGCAAGTGAATTTTTGCTTATTAATTTATTTTATGAAAGACTTACAGTTTTTTGAATGATTTTTTAAACTTTAGCAATTTTTATGTAATGTCGGTTATTGCTAATAACAAGTAATTACTTAGTAGTAGCATTTTAGCACTACTACTAAGTTCGTATTAAATCACTTATTTCTTTTTACTGGAAGCTTTTGCAGCTTTTTTAGCAGCTTTTTCAGCAGCGATCGCAGCTAATTTTGCCTGTTCTTTTTCTTCGGCAATTTTTTGGAGATAGTAATGATAGTCTCCTAAGTAAACCCTGAATTCACCATCACGAATTTCGACGATTTTGTTAGCTACTTCAGAAATAAAGTAGCGATCGTGGGAAACTACAATTGCGGTACCATCATAGTTTTTAAGCGCTTCTTCCAGCATTTCTTTCGCTGGAATGTCTAGGTGGTTTGTCGGCTCATCTAAAATTAGTAAGTTCGCGGGACGTAAGAGCATTTTTGCCAACGCCAGACGAGCTTTTTCTCCTCCACTTAATGCCCCAACTGCCTTAAATACAGTATCACCAGTGAATAAGAAGCGTCCCAAAAGCGTGCGGACTTCTTGATTATCCCAGTCTGGAACTTCATCATGGATAGTTTCCATGACAGTTTTCTTCAAATCTAAGGCTTCAGCTTGATTTTGCTCAAAGTAACCGGGGATAACGTTGTGATCCCCTAATTGAACGCTACCTTCTGTGGGTGGTTCCATCCCCATAATTACGCGCAAAAGGGTAGATTTTCCAGCACCATTGGGGCCAAGAAAAGCAATGCGATCGCCTCTTTCAATTAGCAGATTTGCTGCCAAAAACAGGATTTTATCACCATAAAGATGAGTTAAATCTTTAATTTCTACTACCTCGCGTCCACTGCGGGGTGCAGGGGGAAAACGGAAGTGGAGAGTTCTTACCCCTGCAATGGGTGCTTCAATGCGCTCAATTTTGTCGAGTTGCTTTTCCCGGCTTTTTGCCTGGGTACTGCGGGTAGCACTGGCGCGGAATCTATCAACAAAGGTTTGCTGTTTCTCTAATTCTTTCTGTTGGCGTTCGTAAGCACTAAGTTGTGCTGATTGACTTTCGGCTTTTTGTTCCAAATATGCCGAGTAGTTACCAAGGTAGGTACTGGAAACGCCACGTTCAGTTTCTACAATTTGGGTGCAGAGGCGGTCAAGGAACTCCCGGTCATGCGAGACTATTACCATCGGCGTAACCAGCCCTCTGAGGTAATTTTCCAACCACTCAATGGTTTCTAAATCTAGGTGGTTAGTCGGTTCATCCAGTAGCAACAAGTCGGGTTTTTGCAGCAGGATTTTTCCTAAACTCATCCGCATTTGCCAACCACCACTGAAGGCACTGACGAGGCGATCGCCATCTTCTAGCCCAAATCCCATCTCTGGTAAAATTTTCCCGATGCGTGCATCTAAGTTGTAGCCATCCAAGGCTTCAAATTTGCGCTGAAAGCGATCCAACTTGTCGATCAGTCGATCCAGTTCC
>NZ_DASQZC010000517.1:0-13846 GCF_035638895.1 Nostoc sp.
GTCAGGTTGCCGGTAGCATAAAAATCCTGACGATGTCTACGACGGGCTACGCCTACGCGCCACCACGATTTGATGAGGCGGATAAGTAAATCAATTTGTTCGCGGTGTAAATCAGATTCCAATGGGGGTTCGTCACTATAGATGTCGCCTGGTGGGAAAATTATACTTTCATTGACATCTTTTACACTAGTGGTAGTAGCAAGGGGCTGAGACATACAAGATAGTTTTTCTATTTGTATCCATGCTATCGTGACCAACCTTTACATAAAAGCGCGTAGGCGCAGCCCGTCGTAGACATCGCCCTCGTTATTCCTCATCCCGATATAATTCCTGCAAGTCCTGTAACTGAGTCTTGCGGGAAATGCGGCGATATTTTTTACTTTCTAGCTTCGGTTCGTATTGACTCTGCCCTTTGCCTTTGCTTTTTAACTTCATCGTAGATTCAGGATCAGCTTGTTGGTGCAGCTGAGTTTGACGAGCGATCGCATCGGACAAAAATTCTAAATAATGTTCATATCGTTCCCAGTCTCCCCGCACCGCACATTCCGGTTCGTCTCGATGCAGACAATCACTAAACCGACAGCTAGCAACTGCTAACCGCTTTCTTGCTTCTGGGAAATAATGAATTAATTCTTCTGGTATACAATCCATGTCCGGCTGATTAAAACCAGGAGTGTCTGCAAGCATTCCACCATTAGGTAACTCAAATAATTCTATATGGCGAGTCGTATGACGACCACGAGCTAGTTTGCCAGAAACTTCCCCTACTCGCAGTTTGGCAGATTCAATCAGTATATTAATCAGGCTGGATTTACCAACACCGGAAGGCCCAGCAATTACAGTAATTTTATTACTCAAATATCTAGATGCTTGGTCGGTATTTATACCATCTTTGACGCTGATAAATATTGGTTCATAGCCCCAACCAAGGAGGCGATCGCTAACTTGCTGCTGTTCCTGCGGTGAAATTAAATCACTTTTATTCAAACATAAAAGCACATCCAAGCCAGTAGACTCAGCCTTAATTAGAAACCGACTTAGTTGATAAGGTTCCAAAGGTGGATCGGCTACGGCAAATACCAATAGTATTTGATTGACATTGGCGATCGCCGGACGATCTAACTCGCTTTGACGGGGTAAAACATCACCGATCGCACCCCGTCCCCCAGCCCAATCTGGCTCTTCTACTACAACGCGATCGCCTACCATCACCTGTTGACCGATTTTTTTCAGTCGTGTTCGGCGAGTACAGAGGAGGAGAGGATAAGAGGGATGGGGAAGATTTTGTTCCCTCATCTCCCTGATCTCGCCATCCTCTTCATCCAGCTGTACTCGGTAAAAATTAGCTTGTACAGCCACCACCGTACCCAATAACTGTCCAGTTGCAGCAAAATTTTCCCCTGTCATTGGCTAGCAACTGGACGGCGTACTAACAGAGAAAAATAACTAGTGCAGTTTGTAATTTGTTCCACCTGATAACCTGCCATTGTCAAACTATCGGGAACCTGCTCAATCGGCTCACCAGGGTCTAGCCAGACTTCTAGTAAACCTCCCAATGGCATTTTCTCCAGACGTAATTTTGTCCGTACAAAATTAATTGGGCAAGGAGTGCCGCGCAAATCAAGTTGAGCATCAGGAATTAAAAGAGAAGAGGGCTTCATTACTTAAATAAATTTCCCAAGAATCCTTCTAGACCGCCTTTACCAGTGCGATCTCCCTTAATTTTAGCCAGCTTTTCCAACAATTCCCTCTCCTCAGGGGTGACTTTGGTGGGAATATCAATTAATACTGTCAGCATGTGATCCCCTCGACTGACGGGATTACCTAAACGGGGTACGCCGCGATTTTCCAACTTCATCACCGTATTGGGCTGGGTTCCAGCCGGAATGATCAGTTCCACAGGCCCATCTACCGTATCTACCTCTAACCGACAACCTAAAATCGCTTGCAGGTAGCTAAGTTTGATTTCCGAGAGAATATTAATGCCATCCCTTTGGAATTCCTCGTCCTCATTTACGAACAAGTAAACGTACAAATCCCCAGGAGGGCCACTGCGTTGGCCAGCATCTCCTTCACTAGAAATCCGCAAGCGTGTGCCATTATCCACACCAGCCGGAATAGTAATTTTGAGTTTCTTTGTGACTTGATTTGCGCCTTTACCATCACAGGCATCACACTTATCTTCAATTACCATCCCTGTTCCATTACAGGTGGGACAAGTCGAAACTTGGGTGAAACTGCCAAAAGGTGTTCTGGTTACACGGCGGACTTGACCCGATCCGGTACAAGTAGAACAAGTCCGGGGGCGGGTTCCAGGTTTAGCACCAGAACTGCTACAAACTTCACAATTTTCTAGATGGGAAATACGAATTTCTTTTTCCCCGCCAAATACCGCTTCCCGAAAGTCTAACTTCAGGTCTAGCCGCAGGTCATCACCCCTAGCAGGCCCACTGCGCCGTCTTTGTTGCGTGGGATTACCCATACCGCCAGCAAAGCCACTAAAAATGCTTTCAAAGATATCGGCAAAACCACCCATATCGCCAACATCTTGGAAACCTGAGCCAGCACCTGACACACCCTCCGGGCCAAAGCGATCGTAACGAGCGCGGGTTTCTGGCTCTGAGAGTACCTCATAAGCGCGGTTAATTTCTTTAAAGCGATCCTCCGCCCCCGGTTCTTTGTTCACATCTGGGTGATACTTCCGGGCTAGACGGCGATAGGCTTGTTTGATTTCTTCTTTGTCGGTGTCACGAGAGACACCCAGGATTTCATAATAGTCGCGGGCCATATAGCAAAGGTAAAAGTTAGAAGGAAGAAAGCAGAAGGTGAACCTGCGCGGTCTTGGGGGTTTCCCCATCAGCGACTGGTGTTAGCGTAGCGTTAGCGACCTTGGGAGCGTCACCCGTTCGCGTAGCGTCTCCGTCAGGAGAAGGGCAGTAGAACGTCACGGTCACTTGCTACCCTACGGAAAAGTGTTTTGCCTATACATGAAGCAACACAGTATCTTTTAGAGAGCGGCTTGCCGGAGGTTAGGCAGAAGATAAAATTAATTTATGTTAATAACTGATTTTACCCTTTACCTTTTACAAAAATCACCGACAAATCTTGAGCAACAGGTGCTTTCCTCGTAGGAGACGACAAAAGCGATAGAAGTTAGCAGCAGAGGAAGCCTATGCTCAGACTTCTCACTGCCGAGTCGGCTGTCTCTTTTACAATTGTGCTACGTAGGAGAGGAAAACCCCGCCCATCAACCAGAGGGGCTAGCCGCACCATTAGGTGTGGAAAACCACCCTTATGCAATGGAAGTGCATCTGAACTGACACTGCCTAGCCCAGAGTAATTTGCTTCTACAATCTAGCAAACTGCTGGGGTCTTGTGAAACTTCGCTAAATTTATAATCTAAATATATAGATATATTAAAGTGCCTTAATAAAAATCTGCAACTTAGGGATTGGGGATTGGGGACTGGGCACGGGGTTTGAAGAGTTACAGGTGTAGGGGAGGGAAGGCTTTAGAGAAGAGGAATTTTCGCTCTGCTTCCGTGGTTCTTCCCTAATCCCCAGTCCCCAGTCCCCTAATCTATCGCCTCATAATCAACCTGGGCAGTACTTTCTTCGTCAAAATCAAAGTTGAATTGTGGTATTAGTGTGCCATTCATTGGTGAGTCTACTTCTGGGGTAGAGACATTAGGTGAAGCCTCTTCAATCTCATCACTTTGGCTGTTAGCTCGATTGTAAACATCAGCACCAATTGCAAACAAGGTTTGTTGGAAGTCGTCTAAGCGCTGCTTAAATTCCACAGTGGAAATACTAGAGTCAATCATTGCAGCTTGGAGTTGTGAAACTTTTTCACTAGCCAAGGTTTTCATCTGATCGCCGATAAAGCTGCTGTTATCCTTGATGGTGGATTCGTAACTGAACAACAGATTATCTGCTTGGTTTTTGAGTTCAACCAGTTCTTTACGTCTTCTATCTTCGTCGGAAAACAGTTCTGCCTCTTGGCGCATCCGTTCGACTTCGTTGGTACTTAAACCACCTGTATTGGTAATCCTGATACTTTGTTCTCTACCTGTACCTTTGTCTTGGGCAGAAACCTTCAAGATGCCGTTGACATCGATTTCAAAGGATACTTCAATTTGCGGCACACCACGGGACGATGGGGGAATTCCTGCTAGTAGAAACTTGCCAAGACTCTTATTGTCTCGTGACATTGCCCGTTCACCTTGGAGGATGTGAATTTCTACCGAGGTTTGCCCATCAACTGCTGTGGAAAAAATTTGTGACTTACTGGTGGGAATTGTGGTGTTACGTTCAATAATTTTGGTGAACACTTCACCTAAGGTTTCAATTCCCAAGGACAGAGGAGTGACATCCAATAGTAAAAGATTATCTACTTCGCCACCCAACACACCTGCTTGGATAGCTGCTCCCAATGCTACAGCTTCGTCAGGGTTGATGGAGCGATCGGGAGCTTTGCCATTGAAAAACTTAATTAGCGCGTTTTGGACTGCGGGAATACGGGTAGAACCACCTACCAAAATAATCCGATCTATATTTTGTGGTTTGAGATCCGCATCTTTGAGCGCTTGGATCATTGGTTCAATGGTACTTTCAATTAATTTCCCTGCCAGTTCTTCAAATTTAGAGCGACTGAGTTCCATCTCCAGATGCTTTGGCCCGGTGTCATCAGCCGTGATAAACGGCAAGTTGATGGATGTATTCACCATGCTGGAGAGTTCAATTTTTGCCTTTTCTGCTGCTTCCCGCAGGCGTTGCAGTGCCATCTTATCTTGGGAAAGGTCGATTTTCTCTTGTTGCTGGAAGCGTTCCATCATCCAAAGGACGATCGCATTATCAAAGTCGTCTCCACCCAAGTGGTTGTTACCACAAGTCGCTTTAACTTCAAAAACGCCATCCCCAAGTTGCAGGATTGATACGTCGAAGGTTCCGCCTCCTAAGTCAAATACTAAAATTAGCTGCTCTTGGTCTTGCTTGTCCAATCCGAAAGCTAAAGCCGCAGCTGTTGGTTCATTGATGATTCGCAGAACTTCTAATCCTGCAATGGTGCCAGCATCTTTAGTTGCTTGTCTTTGGGCATCTGTGAAATATGCTGGTACGGTAATCACTGCTTGAGTAACTTCCTCACCCAAAAAGCTTTCTGCATCCTGCTTAAGCTTTTGCAGGATCATAGCAGACAACTCTTGTGGCGTGTAGTTTTTTGAGCGAATTTGGACATCAACGGTATCGTCTCGACCTTTGACACAGTTGTAGGGGACGCGATCGCGTTCTGTTTCAGTGTCTTCCCAACGCCGCCCGATAAATCGTTTAATACTGTAAATTGTGTTTTCGGCATTGGTTACGGCTTGGCGCTTTGCCAATTGACCAACCAAGCGATCGCCACTCTTCCCAAATCCCACAATACTTGGAGTAGTTCGTCCACCTTCAGAATTGGAGATCACCAGTGGTTGACCGCCTTCCAAAACTGCGACGCAACTGTTAGTAGTGCCTAAGTCGATCCCAATAACTTTTCCCATAATTATCAGTATTTTTACCGAGTTTTCTGCTGTAATCTGTCGCGGACTAAACTTTTTTGCTCCGAACCAAGGCTAGCGGATAACGTCTGTGGAATCCCTATTGCTGGTAGCAAGAGAGAAATTGAAACACAGAGAGTTATCCAAAGCCTTGTTCAAGTATTAGGTACACGATGCTCGTCCTTGCTAGAACCCAGGCACTTTAGGTCAGCGAGGCGAGCGACTACAGCTTAACTGTTGGCTTGACTCGACTGATCTTCTGGTGCGGAAGGGGTATCTTCTTTGGGAGCAGCTACTTTGACCATTGCATGGCGTAGCACGCGATCACCTAAGAAGTATCCGCGCACTAACTCTTCTAACACTGTTCCTTCAGGATGTTCATCCGTAGGTTCGCGCATTACTGCTTCGTGTAGGTTAGGATCAAATTCTTGACCTTCAGGACGCATTGGTGATACACCCAAGCGCTTCAGGCTATCTACCAATTGTTTGTAAACGCCTTGGTAACTTTTGTGCATGGTCATTTCGCCTTCAGATTGCGGTTTGAGGTGCGATCGCGCCCGCTCAAAATTATCGACCACTGGCAGCAATTCCAGAATGGTGTTCCGCTTGATCTGTGTCTCTAACTCTTCTTTTTCTTTGCTGGTACGTTTCCGGTAATTCTCAAAATCAGCAGCAATCCGCATATATTGAGTACTACGCTCTTCTAGCTGCGTTTTGAGAGAGTCGATTTGTTGAGTCAGTTCTGCCAAAGCTGCTGTTTCCATTCCAGTTTTCTCACTTGCAGCGACACTATTTTCTGGATTGAGATTAGCCGTATCCCCCGAGACATTAGTTTGGGCTGTCACTTGCTCTGTCACCTCGCTACCAGATTCATTGAAATTAATTTGGGCTGGGGAGTCACTCTTCATTGCTTGCTTTACCTCTGTTGGTTCACCCAATTGCTGGCTTGTATTGTTTATCTGTTTATTTTCATCCATCATTGTCTACTCATTCCAGATGCTTATGGCAGTGTATCTCTACAGCTTGCAACTGTCGTCATCTACGACTTGCTACTGAGGCTGATTTTATTGCCAACAAGTTTCTGAAAATGATGTAACCGTCCTCTTATTGTGACAAATGGTGAACACCTTAGCCCAGACCCCACTAAGGCGGGAACCCGAACGAATAGTGTACCTCTAAGAATCAAAGTTTGGGGCTAGATTTTAAAGATTTGTTAAGCGAGTCTGTAATTGAGCAAGTCATGAGTGAACGCAAAAAAATTCCGAGAATGCGATCGCTTACGGCGAGCGGGTACGCCATTGCAAGTTTTGACACTCAGCTTGCATCTATAGTGATAAAAAATAATTAGAATATTGCTAATAATTACTAAATTTTGTTTAAATAACTAAGTATTATCACTAGTGTTACTGACTGGAAAAATGAAACTGGAAACTGCAAATTTTCTGTGAGCCAGAGAAAGAGCGGCGGCTTTACTTACTTAGAAGTTCGGTTACTCAGGACTTTTTTTAGAAATGAGAATTCTGTCTCACAGCCTGGGAATACTTTAAGCAGAGGTTTCCCAAATCAATTGCTCATTTATGAACTCGTCACCACAACGGCGCAGTACCGCTCTAACTACCAGAACAGAGTTTTCACCCTTCGGCAACAAGCTAGTGCAATCTGGCTATGTCAATACCGAACAGATGAGGCAGGCACTAATTGAAAGCCGCAAATCTGGCAGACCCTTAACGGAAGTACTAGAGTCAATCACTGGGCAACAACTAACACCTGAGTTGCTCAGGCAATACAAAAAACAGCAGCTATTTGAACTTAAAATACTATACGGTGTTGAATTCCTCGATCCGGAAGTCAATTCCTTTGGCAACACGGAGATGGCGAACCTCATTGAAACCCTTATCCCAGTGGATATTTGCCGTCGCCACCGTTTAGTACCACTATCGAAACATGAAGACCAAACCCCGCCATCAGTTTTAGTGGCGATGGTGGCTCCAGATAATCTAGAGGCTTCTGATGATCTAAATCGCATCTTGCGCCCCCAAGGCTTGGCCTTGCAGCGCATGGTGATTACACAGGAAGACTACCAACAGCTAATCAACCAATATTTGGATGAAATGGCTGTTAAGCAAAAGCACCTAGAACGAGAAAATGCTACAGATATTAGTCAGGATTTAGAAAATCTCGGAAATCTCGATATTTCGGATGCTCCTGAAGAAATGGAGGCTGATTTAGGGGCAGCGATGAAGGGTGCAGAGGATGCCCCAGTTATCAACCTAGTCAACAGAATCCTGGCTAAAGCCTTGCATGAGGGCGTTTCTGACATTCATATCGAACCGCAAGAAGAAAACTTACGCATTCGCTTTCGGAAAGATGGCGTACTGCGTGAAGCTTTTCCCGCAATGCCGAAAAAAATCATCCCGGCGGTGACAGCCCGATTTAAAATCATCTCCAATCTAGACATTGCTGAACGCCGTCTACCCCAAGATGGACGCATCCGGCGGCTATTTGAGGGACGTAAGGTGGACTTCCGTGTGAATACCTTGCCCAGTCGCTACGGGGAAAAGGTGGTGCTACGGATTTTGGATAACTCCTCTACCCAACTGGGATTAGATAAGTTAATTACCGATCCAGAGACTTTGAATATTGTCAAGGATATGGTTAGCCGTCCCTTTGGTCTAATTTTGGTGACTGGGCCAACTGGTTCTGGAAAAACAACTTCGCTGTATTCTGCATTGTCAGAAAAGAATGATCCCGGAATTAATATCAGTACTGTGGAAGACCCCATTGAATACAGTCTTCCAGGGATTACTCAAGTACAGGTGATTCGGGAAAAAGGACTGGATTTTGCTACCGCTCTACGGGCTTTCTTGCGGCAAGATCCAGATGTGCTCCTGGTGGGTGAAACGCGGGATAAGGAAACGGCAAAAACAGCAATTGAAGCTGCGTTAACCGGTCACTTGGTATTAACTACCTTACATACCAATGATGCCCCAGGTGCGATCGCTCGTTTGGGAGAAATGGGGATTGAGCCTTTCATGGTTTCTAGTTCCCTAATTGGCGTTTTAGCTCAACGTTTGGTGCGGCGTGTATGTTCTGAATGTCGTATTGCCTACACTCCTACAACTGAAGAATTGGGTCGTTATGGTCTATCAGCTTCCTCAGATGTTGGAGTTACCTTCTATAAGGCTAACAGCTTGACATTAGATGTGATCGCAGAAGCCAAAGGCAAAAATCAGATTTGCTCAAAATGTAATGGAGTCGGCTACAAAGGGCGTTGTGGTGTTTATGAAGTCATGCGAGTCACTGAAAACCTGCAAACTCTCATCAACGAAGATGCGCCCACGGAACGCATCAAGGAAGTGGCAATAGAAGAGGGCATGAAAACCTTGCTGGCTTACAGTTTGGACTTAGTGCGTCAAGGTTCTACCACTCTAGAAGAAGTAGAACGGGTGACGTTTACTGATACTGGTTTGGAAGCCGAGTTAAAAGCCAAACGCAAGACTGGTCTTACTTGCCGGACTTGCGAGGCCACATTGAAACCAGAATGGCTCGATTGTCCCTACTGTATGACATCTCGATTTTAAGGTTAATAGTCATTAGTCATTGGTCATTGGTCGATGCTAAGTAACTTTAAACAAATGACAAATAACAAACATTAAAAGGAAACAGAACTATGGAAATGATGATTGAAGACCTAATGGAGCAGTTGATTGAAATGGGTGGCTCGGATATGCATTTATCCGCAGGTTTACCTCCCTACTTCCGCATCAGTGGCAAACTCACCCCCATAGGTGAGCATGTATTAACAGCCGATCAATGTCAAAGGCTGATTTTTAGTATGCTCAACAACACTCAGCGTAAAACCTTAGAACAGACCTGGGAATTGGATTGTTCTTATGGTGTTAAGGGTTTGGCTCGTTTTCGGGTGAATGTTTATAAAGAACGTGGTGCTTATGCCGCTTGTTTACGAGCATTAAGTTCTAAAATCCCTAACTTTGAAAAATTAGGTCTGCCAGATATAGTACGGGAAATGTGCGATAAGCCCAGAGGACTTATTCTAGTGACAGGCCCTACAGGTTCCGGCAAGACAACTACCCTAGCGGCAATGATTGACTTGATCAACCGCACCAAGGCAGAGCATATTTTAACGGTGGAAGATCCAATTGAATTTGTCTATGAACCAATTAAAAGCTTGGTTCACCAACGGCAACTAGGAGAAGATACTAAAAGCTTTGCTAATGCTTTGAAAGCAGCCCTACGGGAAGACCCAGATATTATTCTGGTGGGGGAAATGCGGGATTTGGAAACGATTTCTTTGGCGATTTCCGCAGCAGAAACAGGACACTTAGTATTTGGTACGCTACACACCAGTTCCGCCGCCCAAACTGTTGACCGGATTATCGACGTTTTCCCCCATGAAAGACAAACCCAGGTGCGGGTGCAATTGTCTAACTCGTTAGTAGGGGTATTTAGCCAGACCTTGGTATCTAAGAAAAACCCTAAACCCGGTGAATATGGTCGGGTGATGGCTCAAGAAATTCTGATTGTTACTCCTGCTATTTCCAACTTAATTCGAGAAGGCAAAACATCTCAAATTTACTCGGCTATTCAAACTGGCGGCAAATTGGGAATGCAAACTCTGGAGAAGGTTTTAGCCGATTTGTACAAAGCAGGAACGATTTCCTTTGAAGCGGCAATGTCTAAAACTTCTAAGCCAGATGAAATCCAACGTCTCATCGGTAGTTCTGTACCACCGCAGGCAGCAGGTGGGAAACCCGGTGTGGCTGCCAAAGCACATTAAAAAAACTGAGGGAATGAGGAAGTTGCACTAAGTCTTTCCCTTGTGTCCATTGCATTATACCCCATGCCCAATCCCCAATAAATAACGACTATTTTGAATTAATTTATGCCAACCTACGTTGCTCGTGTTCGGGATTCTCAAGGACAATCCCGAACAGAAAAAATTACTGCCGAATCCTTGGTGCAAGCTCGTACTAATCTTAGAGATCAAGGTTTTGTAGTCCAAGAACTCAAACAATTTCAAGGATTTCAGCCAGAGGTTGCCTTCAAAAATTTCCAGAATTCCTTAGTTAAGGTTTCTGTGAAAGACAAAGCCGTTTTTTCGCGTCAATTTGCCGTTTTGATGAATGCGGGAGTTGCGATCGTTAGAAGCCTGGGCGTACTTTCTGAACAGTGTAGTAATACTAAACTGAAACAAGCCCTTGTGGAAATTAGTACCGATGTTCAAAGCGGAATGAATCTTTCAGAGGCAATGCGTAAGCATCCTGACTGTTTTGATGGATTATACGTGAGTATGATTCAAGCTGGCGAAGTTGGTGGTGTTCTAGACGAAGTATTAAATCGTTTAGCTAAGTTGTTAGAAGATGTTGCCCGTTTACAAAACCAAATTAAATCAGCAATGTCTTATCCAACTGTTGTGGGTTTTATCGCAGTTGTTATCTTTCTCGGAATGACTATTTTTCTAATTCCGATTTTTGCCAAGATTTTTGAAGAAATTGGAATCACATTACCACCTTTAACGCAATTCTTGATGGATACCAGTAAATTTTTGAGAAGTCCGGGCGCTTTCGGACTTCTCGCTGGTCTTATCGGACTTAAATTTGCTTTTACAGCATACGGTAAAACTCCTGTTGGCCGCATCACAATTGATCGCCTTTCTCTCAAGTTGCCATTGTTTGGTGACTTAATTCAAAAATCTTCGGTTGCCCGCTTTAGCCGGACTTTTGGTTCTTTGACTCGTTCAGGTGTACCAATTTTAACTTGCTTGGAAATTGTCCGAGATACATCAGGTAACAAAGTGATTGCCAATGCCATAGATGCAGCCCGTATAGAGATTCAACAAGGAGGGATGATTAGCATTGCTTTACAAAAAGATAGCGTTTTTCCGCCTATGGCAATTCAGATGATGAGTATTGGAGAAGAAACTGGAGAATTAGATACAATGTTGATGAAAGTTGCGGATTTCTATGAAGATGAAGTCGAGCAGGCAGTAAAATCAATGACCAGTATTTTGGAACCAGTTATGATTGTATTTGTAGGGGGGATGGTTGGAACCATTTTGCTGGCAATGTATTTACCGATGTTTAAGGTATTTGAAAAGATGGGATAGAGGATTTAAAGTTAAGAGTTAGGAGTTAGGAGTTAGGAATTAAAACTTTTAATTTCTAACTTTTAAATCATAACTATTTAATAAACTATGACTGTGCAAAAATCTTACTACGAAGCGAGTTTGGCAGAGTACAGCAATCATCTAGCTGCGATCGCCTTACTAAAGCAATATCGGCCATACTTGGAGATGATTCCCAGTCTGCGCCGTCCAGATGAAAGCGTCATCACTATTCCCTTGCCAATTGTCCGCCTTCGCAATACTGCTACAACAGTAGGGGAAACGATTTGCCTACCTTGTGATGTGGCAATTTTGATGTGCGATCCTGAGTGGAAAATCAAAACTGGAGCAGAAATTCTAATCTTTATTCATCGTGCTGATGAAGACTTTTCTGATTTGTTAGGGCGTTGGCGACAAACTCAAGTTTGGCTAGACAATGATTATGAGTGGTTAATGCCTCTCCGCCATAGTCATATTTTGAGTGAAGGAGCTAATACTATATATCCTCTATTTGTCATTTTTAGTGAGACTTTAGAACGCATTCAACGAGGACTTATAGGAGCAGAACTTCCATTTATTATACAAGCTTCAGATTCGCTGTTTGAAGAGAATTCCACAGATATTTTCTCTCCAGAACTTCCATCATCTTAGAAAAAGTTAGAAGTTTTGGAGTTTTAAATAGCAAGTTTGGAGCATTATTCAGAGACTCCAAATTTGCTATTTTATATTTTTAACTCCTGTACAGACGCGATTAATCGCGTCTGTACTGCTAACTATTACCTAACAAACTGCGGCATAATTTCGGCAGCAGTAAATATTCCATAAATGCCGCGTTGGTGCAATTGTCTACCAGCTTTGAGATAGCCAAAGGCAGGGCCGCAGACATTGGCTGCCATGCTGGTTTCATCTCCTAGAGTAAAGGTATGGGTGGAAATTTTCCCTTCAAAGGTGCGCCCTGTTACCTTAACGTTGGTGCTGAGAGGCTTTTTAGGATTGCGAGTATCGACTACACCACCAACAGTAACGCGATCGCGCCCCACTATTCCCGCTACTTCTAACATCACATCATCAGCGTGTTCCATATTCGTCAAGCTAAGCACACCATTAGTTTTATCTAGTAGTGCTTCTACTTCTGCGTCAGTCATCGCTCTAGCGGTTTCCACTGTGTAACCAGGCATGTGGCCAATGTCTTCCCGAACGGTAGCGCGGTAAGCTTCCCAGTTGGCAATTCCCACCCCGAAGGTAATTTCGACTTGATGAATTTCGGCGTAGCTTTGGGCGGCTAAAGCTGCTGCGGCTGTTAACAATCCAGGTGTTGCACCACAGCCTGTCATGTAGGTAATCCCGGCTGCTTGCAGTTCTTCTTTCATCGCCAGTAGTTGTTCTACAGCAGTGGTGCGCTTAATCGCATCCACTAGCACCCCACGCCAACCAGACTTAATAAACTCTTTGGCAACAGAGGGGATAAAATCATTTGGTAGGTTGGGTAAAGCCAGAAAATACCCATCCACAGGTTGAGCTATTTCGATTAAATCCCGAATACTTTGATTTGTTAACGTACCAACTGGCTCTAAATGACCTACCGAACCTTGGGACTGGTAGGTTGCAATGCATTCTTTAGTATTTAAACCTTCAGCAGCGTAAGCGTAACCTTTTTGATCTGCTGCGGCGACTAAAATCATTTCCTGTTTAGCAGCAAGTACCTTGGCGGCGGCTTGTCCGAGTCCGCCGAAACCTAGTACTCCTATGCGTATCGCTGGCGAAATATTTAGAGAATTTTTGACTTTTTCGGAATTCATAGTCAATTGGTTAAGTTGAATCAAAAGCCTTTAGCATTCTGCATCTCAGCTTCCGGCTTGTAACTGGCGGCTGATGGCTGATAGCTCAAAGCTATAAAGGTTAATTATGATTCATTATCCTGGGTTCTTCGGCTGACTGATGTTTTTTTATGTAAGGTACTTGTACAGTATCAAAAATTAATTTTCATCAACAAGCTGCAAAACCCTCTTGTATAAAGGTTCAGCCACCCAGAATCCTGCTTGGTTGATTAGCCCTCTTCTGTCACTCTCCGAAAACATTTGTCATTTCTGACTTCCAGAGCCTTTGTACAGGAAGCGATCGCCAGATTTTTTCCTAATAACAAATACAAGACCAATTTTTTTCTAATAGTATAGCTTGTATTGATTGCCTCA
>NZ_DASQZC010000518.1:0-4094 GCF_035638895.1 Nostoc sp.
GGCAAAGTTGATTGTATTGCCAGCTATCAAGGTATTCCCTGTATTTGCGAGTGGAAAACAGCAGACAAACCCAAAGGTTCAATTGAGCATTTATATGAACATCCACTGCAACTTACAGCATATATAGGAGCAGCTAACGAATATTATCAAGATTATGGTATTCAGATAAAGCACGCTCTCTTGGTAGTAGCAATTCCAGAAATGCCAGCAGAGGTATTTTGGTTTGAATCAGCAGTCATTAAAGATTATTGGGAGCAGTGGGAAGAAAGAGTTGCACAATATTGGGAACGCAGAAGTATTTGGGGTTAACTAATAGGATTGCATAATTACCGAAATACTGCATTTCGTAACGTAAAGTGAATTTTCTACCAGTAGCAACACAAGCAATCTAACCTACGCGATATGCAACCTATTCTTGAAACCCCACTTCCAAACCTCTCCCCGTTTCGGGGAGAGGCTTTGATTCTTGCTCCCCAACGCTAGTAGGGAAGGGGTTGGGGGTTAGGTTTGAGATAAAGTCGCACACGGCGTTAACCTTGTAATGGCAAAACAGTAATTAACCCAGAAAATCTTGCAAAATCACTTATGTTGTGAGTGAGTAACTGAGGAATGCTATAAACTAGCATTGTGGCGACAATGTTTGCATCATGAACTTGCTTACCACCGCTAGGAATTTCCTCCATGAGCCTCAGTAACCTTTCTGTTACCTGAGAATTATCTTCAGCCACGCGAAAGCGGCTCTCGAAATAGCGGATATCCTGAATTACTATTGCAATCGGTAGTGGGTTAGTCAATTGTTGCGGACGTGTAAGGGTAGCCAAATATTCCCGCAACACTTGTCGGCTAATCCATAAATCAACCCCTGCATCATAAGAATCTTGGATAGCCTGCATAGCAGATTGGTAAAATTGAGACTGAATCTGACTAGCGTACACCAAGATATTTGTGTCGATAAAAACAGGATCACCGTCCCCAATCACCATACATATCCTCACGTCTTAGAGAAAGATTCTCAGGCCAAAGACCACAATTATGCACAGGAAAATTTAGAGGAGGACGCTTTTCCTTGCTCTCTGCTTTCTCTGCCAATGGCTTTTCATCAATTACTATTACTACCTGATGCTCACCTTCTGGAATATCCAATGGTAATTGCGCTGTAATCTTACCATCTTTGCTAACTGTGGCAATTGTTTCTATAGATTTCATCTTATTCCTCCTTGTTCAAAGTGACTAGGGACTGGGGATTAGGGACTAGGGATTGGGCTGAAGATGCAGAGGATCAGGAAGCAAGGAGAAGAATGAAAACTTCTTCTTTCCTCCCCAGTACCTAGTCCCCAACCCCCAGTCCCCTTGTTCAATCCATTACAGCTAACACAGCTTTCGGCAATAACTTATCTTTAAACCAAACAATTCTGGCGGGGACATCATTTAATTTTACTCCCGCCTTTTCTAAATTAAGTCGTTCGGAAATTGCCAAAATCAAATCATCACGTCCAGCCCGTCGCACTTGAGAAAACTTCTTTTGTAAATATTCTGGTCGCCAATAACCAACAATTTCTAATAAGAATGTGCGTCCATCAGAATGTACTAAGCGAAAATCGGGAATCATTACACTACCAGGGATTGGTATCAAATCAACTTCTCGCTCTAACGCCCAACCACTTTTCAGGGCATCCCACTTATCAGCAAAGGATGCTTCTAGCATACTATCGTAGGGCTTCCCTGGTGGATAATGGGATACCAAACCACATTCAGAATTGAGAGTAAAACGTCCAGTTTTCCAAGTATCTGTATAAGCGTCGCGGGTTTGGAGAATGGACGAAAGACTCCATTTAGTAACGTGAAGTAAAGCGGGAATAAGTTTAGCGATCGCTAACCCATATCGCGTACTAGGATTAAATAAACTCGTCGGCCCATCAATGGTAATTGTAAACCCGTGGTCAGCATCGCCCTCAATATAAGCCATCAATTGAAACAACTTCAGATAGCGAAATAACAGCTTATATTCTCCCGGAACATTCCGGTGAGCATTTAACACTAACTTACTGGCTTTATAAAATACACCCTGTACTTGAGATAAGTTATATCGATTTAACACATCTGGCGCTGTTGGTGCATCAAACACTGTCAAAATTTTATTTTCAGATAAATCAGCATAGAGTCCATTCCGAACCTGTTCTAATAAAACTTCCCGCTCAAGTTCTTGAGTTAACTCATCAGCAATTTTACTCAGAGTAACTTGTGTTGATTCTCGACTAGAAACCGATTTTGCAGCTAATGAAAACACCCGTTCTCTTAACATTTGTGGTTCCAAAGGACTTACCACCTCAAAAGTGCAAAAACTGCTTTTGAGAATATAAGCTAATCCCCGCTTCACCCGATAATCTGTAGAATCTCCTTCAAAATCAGTCAGTTGTCGCTCAAGCACACCTTGAGTTTTCCCCACTGCTGATTGAAAATAATTAATTAACTCAATTGCCAACTCTGAAGTTTTGTTATCAATCTTCAGTCTCTTCGGGATAATCTCCTCCCCGTTTTGGCGATGCATCAGTAAATCTGTCGGTAACATCTGAATTCTGGATTTTAGATTTTGAACTTCCGGTTGAATAATTAATTTCTAACTGTTCCGCAGCCTTCAAACTCCGTTCCTTCCCACTCCCATACACAACCTGCAAATTCCCCTTCTTCTCTCCTTGTCCCCTTGTCTCCTTGTCCCCTTGTCCTATTATCCTCTCCCCTCTCCGCCTAGCCGAAGTTCCCTCCTCACTCGTATCCTCCGCCACCACTTCATACAAAATCGCCTGCTTATTCTCAATATTCCCCTTCCGTAAAATCCTACCCAATCGCTGAGTATACTCTCTAGCCGAACCCGTTCCCGATAAAATAATCGCAACAGTTGCCGCCGGTACATCAACTCCTTCATTCAACACATGAGAAGCAACCAAAGTATTATATTTACCCTCTCGAAACTTTGTTAATATCTCATGGCGTTCTTTCACAGGAGTTTGATGAGTAATTGCCGGAATTAGTAACTCTTGAGAAATGCGATAAACCGTGGCATTATCGGCAGTAAAAATCAAAATTCTCGCCGGATAATGTTCTGCCAATAAATCAATCAAAATTCGCAACTTCCCATCAGTACCCAAAGCGATATCTTTCGCTTCTCTATGTGCTAACATAGCTCTACGTCCAGATTGCGATCTAGCACTCATTTGCACGAACATTTGCCAACCCTGAAGGCTTCCCAAAGAAATCTTTGATTGCTTTAAAAAATCATTGCGGGTTTGAATTAGTTGATTGTATCTTTCCCGCTCAAGTTGCGATAACTTTACTTTAATTTGGACAATTTCATGTTCTGCTAACGCCTTCCCCGCCAAATCCTCGGCGCGTTTGCGATATACTTCTTGACCAATGAGGATATTTAACTCAGCGTGTTTACCATCGGTGCGTTCTGGTGTAGCGGAGAGTCCCAAGCGATAAGGTGCGATCGCATATTCAGCAATCACCCGATTAAAATCTGTGGGTAAATGATGACATTCATCAAAAACAATCAAACCATATTGATTTCCCAGCGTCTCAGCGTGAATTGCTGCACTATCATAAGTTGCAACGAGAATTGCCGTTCTATCCCGCGAACCACCACCCAGCAATCCCACCTCAGCATCGGGGAAAGCGGCTACCAAGTGTGCATACCACTGATGCATTAAATCTAAAGTTGGCACGACAATTAGCGTCGTGCGCGGCGTTGACTGCATCGCCATTTGCGCCAAATAAGTCTTTCCTGCCGCCGTGGGGAGCACAACAACCCCTTGTCTACCCGCCAGTTTCCAAGCTGCTAGCGCTTCAGTTTGGTGAGGATAGGGTTCCATTTCCAGACTAGGAACCAAATCTACAGGATAAAATTGCTTCGCCTCATCGATAAAATTCACATCTTCCGCTTGTAGTGCTTCCATTAGCGATCGATATCTAATTGCGGGAATGCGGAATTTCTCAACTCTATCATCCCATGTAGCATAATCCATCCAACCTTTGCCGCGTGGTGGTGGATGCAAAATTAATGTGCCGCGATCAAAATTTAATGTAGGAGTACGAGC
>NZ_DASQZC010000519.1:0-12235 GCF_035638895.1 Nostoc sp.
CGCAGTCTTGGCAATGCTGGAATTTATCAACCTGCAATTGCACTGTTTCTGGTAGCTTGTCAACGATGGATTGCTTATCTACAGGTTCTAATAATCCATTGCAGCGCAAACACCTTTTAAATGGTGAGACTAATTTAAACAAGTCGTAGCGTTGCAATACTTCTAAGATTTGTTGTTGAGGGTTAGTATTTCTAACATAATACCCATACGTTACCAAACTACGCATTAATAAACCCTTATCACGAGTCAAGAGAATGCGCCCCTGGCTGTAGGATATCTGGGCTAATTTCTCATCCTCGTAGTCATTGCGGTATAAAGTATCAAAACCTAAAAGTCGTAGAGATGTCGCAAGCTTCCCCAAGTGGATATCTAAAACAAAACGGATAATACTAAGCAGTTCTGGCATAACAGAAATGCTTGGTATAATAGTAGACCTAGCAGAAATTGGATAAACATTGATAGTATCTTCATCCGAAACTATGTAAGAAAAATTTACATATTCACCATTAACATTGATAAAAGCAACTTCTGGATGAGGGACACCCAACGATTCAATAATGTCCTTAATCGAGGCTCTCTCCTCAAAAAAATGGGAGATTTTTACCTGCTTATGATGCCGTGGTAAAAAATGATTCAATTCTCCATGAAAAAAGAAATATGCGATCGCCATACTTAAAAATCTTGGAATTAATTAGGGCACACAACTGTACCCTTACTAGCAACAATTCGTCACAATTGCAAAACTTTATCTATTATATTGAAAGAATCAATACTTGCTCAAGTCAGCTATGTCCAATATTAAATAACCATTAACCTTGATTTAAGAAACCTTCTAGAGGCGACAAACGGTAAGAGAATTAGAAAAATTCTCAAATACTTGCATTTATTATTGAGTTCAGTTACAGTCAAGGCAGAGGCATATAATCAAACCCTGACATGAGCTTCAGGAAGTTAGATTAGCTAAAAGGGTAAATATACCAGGCTCGTTAATGTTGATCTTAGTGACGCTGCTAATAATTAGTCACTAGTTTAGACGATTAACTTATTTTGTATGAAATACGGGGCACAAAGCATTGACCCCTGATTTAGTTGTCTTTATTTTTTCTTGTTTAATTGAGAATTATTTGCAAGATGATTTGTAAATACATTAAAAGCAGATAAAAAGTTTTAAAACAGTATTGGCTTACCAAACTCTTACCTGTTTATCAGGTGTTTTCGCATCTACTTTTAGGAATATGATCAAACAAAAACAAGATAAAATTATATCTTTATGTGTAAAAACAACAACTGTAACTAGCTATGTAAAAAAATTCAGCAAAACTTTAAATAACTATGTTGCTGCTAGCAATATTTTTGATTGTAATATCAGCTACATCTATATTGTAGGCAAGTTGATTGCCTGTTACTCTCCAAGTGATGTCTAACGACAAGCTGCTTCTGTACGTTCGCGCAGCGTGTCGCAGACAGACGCTGCGCGAATGTATGTACGCAAAAGATTGAACATATTTGATTTTGCGAAAGAAACCAACTTCAGAAAAGCCGAGCTTTAGCAAGTGAAAATTTACAAGATACCAAATAACAATAAAACTAGATACAAAATTAACGCCGCGTATACGGAAAAATCTATTTTGATGCTGTTTATCTCTATTATGGAGACTTTATTAACCGGAAAGACCTCGATCAGTAATGATGTTATAAAGTGGATACCTAGTTTTAACTAGGAAATGAATATTGTTCTTTTTTATCTCCTTTAGCCAAGGATATTGTAGCTAAGAACACAATTGTATTTTCTAATACATTTCGTCCATAAAATATGCTAATGAGTACAGCGAGATGAATACTTTTTTTTGTTCTGACGATTCACAGCAAGTAGGAGAAGATGTTATTGGTAGCGCCACCAATTATCAAACTTATATTTTAGTTGAGTGCCCTTTACCTTGGACATCAGAAGCCTTTAATTCCAAATGGGTACCCCAGAATTTGAGGGTTTTGGTAGAGGAAGTGAAGCGTGCTAAACTACCGATTAGATTCCTCTTGATTGCTAATGATCAATCACATAAAGTAAACCATACTACGCTCTTGATTTATCAAAAAGAAGAGGAGCTAAGTAATGGATACCATAAAAAAGAGTTTAAGCTAGCAAATATTGAGCAAGTAGCAGCAGTTGTCCAAAAATGGTTATGGGGTATCAGTTCTAATTCTGAAATAGGAACCACCGCAACTAAAGATATTTTAGTTTGTACCCACGGTAGCCATGATAAATGTTGTGCCAGATATGGCGCTCCTTTTTACTTCAATGTAACAGCAAGGAACGCTGATTTGTGCTTGGATAATGTGCGAATTTGGAAATCATCACACTTTGGTGGACATCGGTTTGCACCAACAATTATAGACTTGCCAGAAGGAAGATATTACGGTCGTATAGATATAAATTCATTTAGATCAATTTTGACTCGTACTGGTGATATTCAATGCTTAAATAAAGTCTATAGAGGTTGGGGAATTCTGCCTGCTGCACTTCAGGTTTTGGAAAGAGAACTAATGCTTTGTAATGGATGGGATTGGTTTAATTACAAAGTTGCAGGCAAAATTTTGGAGCAAAGCTTAGACAATAATACTATTCTGGGTGAGCTAACTTTTGAACAACCTTCTGGTTCTCTCTACACTTACCAGGCTAAACTTGTGAAAGATGAAACCAAGACTCAACAACTGAAGAGTTCATGCAATGCCACACGAGAATTGGTAGTTACTAAATATGCTGTCGGTAGTCTTTGGCTTACTTCTAGTAAGGTGATGAGTTATAGTACTTAAAAGGGAAGAGTTTTTAAACGCAGAGGGACGCATTAGCGTTCGCGCAGCGTCTCGCAGAGAAGGGAAGCGCAGAGGTACGCGGAGTGTTGCTGTGTTTAGTATAACGCTGCACAAATTCTTAATAAAATCTTTGCGTACCTTTGCGTTTCCCAGCCTGCGGCAAGCCGCAAAAGCGTCTACTGCGCCCCTCTGCGTTTAAATTCCAAATCTAGATTAAGTCATATTTAAGACTCTTCGTAAAAGTATTTGGTCTTCTAATTTGGCTTTTAAACGGCCATTTTCGATATCTCGAATCCAGCTTTGGCTTTTACCTGTAAGCTTTGCTAATTCTCTTTGGGAAAGATTCAAATTTTTTCGCGCTTGCAAAATCTGTTCACCCAGCAAATCGTTTGTAGCTTTAGGCTTCCTTTTGGCTTTAGCAATTCTTGTTTTCTTTTTTTCCGATTCTGAGATTTGCTGTTCCCATTCTGGTGGGAGTTCAAAAGCCAAAATCCGCGCATTCATTAAGAGATTCCATTTACCACGGGGGCCTGTGTCTGTGAGGCGAGTTTCAGCACCACCGTCATTAGTCCAAAATTCTAATGCTTCATCTGGATCTTCTGGAAGATCAACTAACTTTGCCCATAAAGGTTGAATTTCTGGTGGGTAAGTAACTGGATCGAAAAGTGGTTTCATTCCATAGTGATTGAGAATTTCTAAATCGCTTTCAAAAGTTCGCAGCAGACGTTTGCGTTCTTCCCGTTGTCTGGATGCAAGGGCAACTTTTTCTTCTCCGTAAGCAATACGCAGCAAGGTAGGAATAGTAATGCGTTGTTCTTTGCCCATTTTGGTTTTAAACAGCAACCACAGCATTAATCGGACTGCGCCTTCATGTTGCTGCCAAATGCTCATGACTGTAGTTAGCAGCGTTTTGGGGAGACTGCCGTATTGATAGAATGCGGTTCGCTCTTTACATGCTTGTTTATTTAAGAAATATTGTGCCCATAAACCTGCTTTTACTTTAAAAGTTAGCCCAATAAGATATTTGCATCCAAGATTGTCTTCTTGAAAATGGTGCTGAATATCTACTAAGTGCCATAGGCGGCTACCTGTAATAGAGAATCCGTTAATTCGGCCTTGTTGAGGCCAGTCAATGGAGATAAGCAGGGAGCAAGCTTGCTGGACAAGATTTTTCATTAAAGCTAGTTTGGCTGCTTTGCTTAAATCTTTGCGTTTCTCCATCCCCAAATATTTCTCAATTTGTCGCTCATCGATCGCAAATTCTTGCTCCCAAGGTTGCTCTAAAGCTGTGGCATAAGCTGCAAAAATTAGATGTATGCAAGCGGCTCTGATGTCAAGCCCCTCAACTGCTGCTAAATCTGTGGCTTTGTCGTTAACTTTGAATGGATCTTGGATATGAAAAGCGATCGCACCTCGTCCCTGATTGATTTGTCGGCTGTAACTTATGTAGCCTTCTTCATCGGTTTCCCAATGTAGCGATGTGCGTTGTGCTAGTACATTACAAGCTTCCCAAATAGCGATCGCTGAACCAAATGGATTATTCTTGCCGTTAGAAAACAAGTCTAAACTGCTAGCATCTCTCGGTTCTATTTTGCATCTCCCCTTTTTCGACTGCCAAGGAATCGGAGAATTTGTTGGACAAGCTATTACACATTGCGGTTCTGAATAATAGCCCTCACAATTATTACAAAGACCAGGATCAATCCAGTATTCATTGTCCTCTATTCTGATTGCACCGGTAGGACATTGGGGGCGGCAGTTGTCACATCCAACGCAACTGTTGTTAGGAATTGTATAAGGCATTTGGCTCTTTTCCCACTCTAATCGTTGAGATGTCTGGCTCAGGTCTCCCCTGGATGAGTCCTGTTTATTCATGACTCCTACCACATTATCTTTCTGGCAAGAATAATCTTTTCTCACCATACTTACTCCCCACATCCATATTTTTCACATCCAATTGGAAGCTATTTAAGCCTTTAAAACTGAGCCGGATAAAACTTATTTATTAACTATACATTTCATAAAAATAATGATTAATTTGTTCGTGTCGAGCTTTAAAAAAATCTTAATGCTTATTTAAATTTCCATTTGATGAATATTTTAGCTTTGACCGTAAACTGTTTTTGGAAAATATTGAAGTCTGTCATAATTGGATTTCATCTGATTTATTAATGATTTTAATATTTAATGTAGGATAAGATTCTGCTACTAAGTTTACAGTTCCTTCATAATTAAGTTTACTTTCTTTAAATAAACAAATAATATCTTCTGTCATCATTTATCTAAATAGATTAATTAAAAATAAATTAGAAATTATTGGCTTTTAAAATACATATTGCATATATAAAAATGTAACTAATGAACATTTGCTTTAGTATAAACTAATACTATTTACATATATTCATCTTCCTAATTATAAAAATATTTGAAAAAGAATATCATTACTCTTATGAAGATAGTTGTATCTGCTGGAAATAATAATTATCCTTTTTTTAACCAACACAGAGTATGGACGGGCTACTTTACTCTCTTACGACTATAGGACTCATATTTGATTTTTGAACAAAACTCAGTACACCTTTATTCCTTCTTCCCAGTCCCCAGTCCCTTACGTTTACGAGTGATTCAGAAATCAAAGACGCTCGATAGCGCAGCGTTAGCGACGCAGGAGCGTCTGACTCGCTACCGCTTCTCCCAAGGGGAGACACTACGCGAACGCTATCGGATTGTTATAGATAATTATTATCAATAAGTTTGATCTATAATTTGAAATTAAAAACAATGTAATTTTGTGTTCAAAGTCATCGAAAATTGATGATTAAAAAGTAATTTTTGAATATAAAAGAATAAAAGATTAGGATAATATGATGATTAATGCAGAAACAGATTGATAGGCAAAATTGCCGAGGTATTATTCATGGCACAACTAACAGGTTTGACATTTGGCGGTAAAGCTTGGACACCAAAATTCGCTCAAGAAATTGACAAAGATAAATGTATCGGCTGTGGCAGATGCGTTAAAGTATGTGGTTACAATGTGCTAGGTTTGAAGGCGCTCAATGAAGAAGGCGAATTTGTAGAAGATGAAGATGATGAAGAAGTTGAACGGAAAGTAATGGCAGTGACTTCTCCAGAGAACTGTATTGGTTGTGAAGCTTGTTCACGGATTTGCCCCAAGAATTGCTACACGCATGTTGAATTAAAGAACTAAGGTTTTTAAAGTTAGTCAAAATTGTTGTTCATTCAAGGAGGCACTGTTTGTATAAAGCGCAAATGCGCTAGGCAAGGTAACTTGAGGGGAATATTAAATATTTACTGTAACTAATAAAAAGTTCACAGTAAACAAATCCGTAAATCGCAAAATGTTAGTTATTAACAAATTTAAACTTGCTGCTAATATAGCCTAATAAATATTAGGTCTAACAGTGCCCTCTTAGAACAACTAGCTTTTCTGGGAGCAGGGGGCTACCTTTTTCATAGGAGTTGAAATATAATTTTTAAGTTTATGGGGGAAAGATATGGAAAAAATCTGGAAGTTTCCCCCTTTTTTTATGGCTGCACGTTAGAAAGTTAATAAGTGAAAAGGGAATAGGGAATGGGCAATGGGGAATGGGGAATAGATAATAATGCCCAGTGCCTAAATACCTAATACCAGAAAATCGTACCTTTAAAGACTGTTTACACAGGTAGCATGTATGCAACAAGTTCCTGTTTCACTATGGACTCTGGTTGCTGGGATAGTAGTTACAGCAATCAGTATTTGGATTGGTCAGAATCACACTTTGATGCCGGTGCAAGCATCGTTACAAGCACCTTTGGTAGACGGTTTTTTTAACGTCATGTTTACCATTGCGATCGCACTCTTCTTGGTGGTAGAAGGAACAATTGTACTTTTTTTGATTCAGTTTCGTCGCCGTCGCGGTGATGATAGCGATGGTGTGCGAGTAGAAGGCAATGTTCCCTTAGAAATCTTTTGGACAGCAATCCCAACAGTGATTGTTCTCGGATTGGGCATCTACAGCGTAGATGTTTTTAACCAAATGGGCGGCTTTGAGCCTGCGGGTCATCCTCATTCAGCAGCTCATGTTGCTCATATACCGGGGAGTGCTATTGCAGCTACATTAAGCGATACTTCCCAAGCAACAGTTGCCCCGACAATTGGTATCGGTGCGTCTCCTCAAACTCTAAACAAACCAGCCGATTTAGTTGTTGATGTTAAAGGCATACAGTACGCCTGGTTATTTAATTACCCTGATAGTGGCATTACCTCTGGGGAATTGCATATACCCGTCGGTGCTGATGTACAACTCAACCTTTCAGCACAAGATGTAATTCACTCATTCTGGGTGCCAAACTTCCGCTTGAAACAAGATGCACTTCCCGGTATCCCTACCGAACTACGATTTGTCGCTACCAAACCAGGTACATATCCTGTAGTTTGTGCTGAATTGTGCGGTGGTTATCACGGTTCAATGCGGACACAGGTAATTGTCCACACACCAGAAGAATATAATAACTGGCGAACAGAAAACCAGATTGCTCAACAGCAAAACCTCAATCAAGTTGTTGCAGTGAATCCAGCCGACTTATCAACATCAGAGTTTCTTGCACCCCACACCCATGACATGGGAATTAGTGCAGCAACTTTAGAGTCATTGGTCATTGGTCAGGAGAGACGCGATTAATCGCGTCTCTACAAGAGTCAAATTTAATTACTTTGGACGTTTGACCCTGGACTTTGCATAAGGGTAAAAAATATGACGCAGGTAGAATTTCCACGGAATACTCCACCAGAAGGAAAGAAACCGGAAATGGTGGCTGGCCACGCTTCCCATCCAAAGGCGTGGAAATGGCAAGATTATTTTACTTTTAATGTTGACCACAAGGTTATTGGTATTCAATACCTGGTGACGGCGTTTGTGTTCTATCTCATCGGCGGACTGATGGCGATCGCTCTGCGTGTCGAATTAGCAACACCAGATGCAGACGTACTCGATCCCAATCTGTATAACGCTTTCATGACCAATCACGGGACGATCATGATCTTCCTGTGGATTGTTCCTAGCGCTATTGGCGGATTTGGTAACTATTTGGTGCCGTTAATGGTGGGTGCTAGGGATATGGCTTTCCCGAAGCTGAACGCGATCGCCTTTTGGTTAAACCCACCAGCCGGATTACTCATATTAGGTAGTTTCATTTTTGGCGGTTCGCAATCTGGTTGGACAGCTTACCCACCTTTGAGTTTGGTGACAGCGCCAATTGCTCAAACTATGTGGATACTTGCGATCGTTTTGGTAGGAACTTCCTCAATTTTGGGTTCGCTGAACTTCGTAATCACCATTTTGATGATGAAGGTTCCTAGCATGAAATGGGATCAAGTACCCCTATTCTGCTGGGCAATCTTGGCAACCTCCATTCTAGCGTTGCTCTCCACACCTGTATTAGCAGCCGGTTTAGTTCTGTTATTATTTGACCTTAACTTTGGTACTTCCTTCTTTAAACCAGATGCAGGCGGTAACGTTGTAATTTATCAACACTTGTTCTGGTTTTATTCTCACCCGGCAGTATATTTAATGATTCTGCCCATCTTCGGCATCATGTCGGAGGTAATTCCAGTTCACGCCCGTAAACCAATCTTTGGTTATAAAGCGATCGCTTATTCTAGTGTAGCTATCTGCGTTGTCGGTTTGTTCGTCTGGGTACACCACATGTTCACCAGTGGCACACCCGGTTGGATGCGGATGTTCTTCACTATCTCCACTCTTATAGTTGCAGTTCCCACTGGCGTGAAGATTTTTGCTTGGGTTGCTACCCTTTGGGGTGGTAAAATCCGCTTTACAGGTGCGATGCTTTTTGCCATTGGCTTGTTATCCATGTTTGTCATGGGCGGCTTAAGTGGTGTGACGATGGGAACAGCGCCCTTTGATGTTCATGTCCACGACACATATTATGTAGTAGGACATTTCCATTACGTTCTGTTTGGCGGTTCCGTGTTTGGCATTTACGCCGGCATTTATCACTGGTTCCCCAAAATGACCGGACGAATGCTGAATGAAAGCTTGGCACGCATTCACTTTGCCCTTACCTTCATTGGTACTAATCTGACCTTTTTACCCATGCACGAGTTGGGTTTAAAAGGAATGCCGCGAAGAGTGGCAATGTATGATCCTCAATTTATCGACCTCAATCAAATTTGTACCTTTGGTTCATTTGTCTTGGGGATATCGGTAATTCCTTTCGCCATCAACATGATCTACAGTTGGTTGAAAGGGCCTTTGGCTGGTGATAATCCTTGGCAAGCTTTGACTTTAGAATGGACAACTAGCTCACCACCTGCAATTGAAAACTGGGAAGTGTTGCCGGTTGTGACTCATGGCCCTTATGACTACGGTCATAGTAACAGTAGTGAAATACAGCCATCAGCAACGCCGGAAGCTAGTGCTTAGGTAGTAGAGTGAGTAATGCGATCGCACTCAAAGTCACTGAAACTTCTAGTCATTAGATTTGAAAACTCAAAACTCCAAGCTTGGAACCTGAAACTTCAAGCTTGGAAGACGAACGCCCGAATTCAATAAACGAACGCCCGAATTCAATAAACGGACACCTGAATTCAATAAACGGACGCCCGAATTCAATAAACGGATGCCCGAATTCAATAAACGGACACCCGAATTCAATAAACGGATGCCCGAATTCAGAACACAAAACTCGGAATTTTCAAAATTCCTGAACAAGTCAAGAGTTTGGCTAAACAAGGATTTTGGATAAAGAATGGAAATTTTGCTGGTTCAGACTTCATTCTTTATTCAAGCTTCCACAGCAGACAGAGTAGATCGTATTGTCAAAAAATCTATGACTATAGCTACAACCACAAGCGAAGATCACAGTGCAGGACACGAAGAACATCCAGATTTAAGAGTTTGGGGATTGTTGACGTTCCTTGCTTCTGAATCCCTTATGTTTGGGGGATTTTTTGCCACTTTCTTGTTTTTTAGAGGTATTACAGCAGTTTGGCCACCAGTAGGGAGTGAAGTAGAACTACTTGTACCGACAATTAACACCATTATTCTGGTGTCTAGCAGTTTCGTGATTCACTTCGGTGATACAGCGATTAAAAAGAATAACGTCAAGGGAATGCAACTATGGTACGCAATTACCGCAATCATGGGTGCAATTTTCTTAGGTGGTCAGGTTTATGAGTATTCAACTTTAGGATACGGACTAACTACCAACGTCTTCGCTAACTGCTTTTATATCATGACTGGGTTTCACGGTTTGCACGTTTTTGTGGGACTGTTATTGATATTACGTGCATTGTGGCGATCGCGTCTTCCTGGTGAATATTCTGCAACTAATCATACTTTCATCGAAATGACAGAGATTTACTGGCACTTCGTAGACATTATTTGGATTGTTTTATTCACCTTAGTGTACGTTCTTACTTTGTTTTAAATTGGGCATTGGGCAAAGCAAAGACGCGATAAATCGCCGTCTCTACAATCAATCTTTCGTCTTGATGGCAATAAATTGCGTCTCTTGCTTTAACCAAACTATATTGCCTCATATCCCTGATCCTCCTTATCTCCATTCAGGAGTTCATTATGCAAGCTAATACAAACAAATTCTCATGGTTCCAGGTTTCAGATGATGTTAAAAATCTCTTAATTTTAGCTGCACAAAATTGGGAGAACACATCAGAATCGGAAAAATATATTCAACAAGCTTTAGCCAAAACTGGTGATAATACAGATGTCTTAGTAGCAGCATATAGATTTTTCTATTATAAGAATAATTATTCTCTTGCATTACAAACAACAACTAAATTATTGGATAAAATTAAAGAAATAGAAAACTTGCCTGATGACTGGGAGCAACTGAAGCCTATATTAGTCAATCGCAAAGAAGATCCACAAATTCGATTGTACTTAAATACTTATGCTGCTTCTGGATTAGTGCTAGCCAACTTAGGAGAAATTGAGCAGGCAAAAGAAATCAGCGCCAAAGTCAAAGAAATAGACGAAAAGCAGGATTTTGGAGCCGGTATTCTCCTGGATATTTTGACACGTCCAGCAGAAGAAGACGATTAATTAGTCAGCAATGAAAAGTCAAGGTGAAAATCATGAACAATTGGTTATCTACTAGATCGTATTCTTTATTAGGAGCAAGTACTGATAGTAACTCTATCATCCCTCCTATTAACATACCTACTAAACTTCCTGGAGGTACTAATATTCCTAATGTCTCTCCGATTATTATCATCCAATCTTCCCAGCTATCAATTTAAAAGTTATGAAAGGTAGGGATTGGCTGCTAACAGGGGACGGTCAGCATCAAGCCTGTAAATCTGTAAGAGCATGGGATTTATTGAGAGAAAATTACCGCCTTTATCGGTTTTTAACTGAGGTGGAAGATGTTCTCAAGAGCAGCGACAATGAAACAAATTGTCTGCCAGAAATTCGGATGCTCGTAAGGCGCTTGATTGTAAATTCCTACTGGGTGCAAAGTCAAAATTTAGAACCTTCACCCAAAACGGGAAGCTCTGTTTTACTCCTATATGATGAATTGGGTTTTCCGTTAACAGTGCAAACAGTAACATTTGCACCGGGAACCCGTTCAAACATTCATAATCATGGAACGTGGGGAATAGTGGCGGTGCTAAAAGGCCAGGAAAAAAATACTTTTTGGCGACGCACCAATAGCCCGGAATTTCAGGACAAAATCGAAGCAACGGGAGAGGTAACTCTCTTCCCAGGAGACATTATTAGCTTTACTCCCGATGCAATTCACAGTGTAGAAGCAGTAGGTGATGAACCAACTGTGACTTTTAATATTTATGGCGAAACTGATCCAAATGAGAGGTTTGAGTTTGACTTAGTTAGCCATAAAGCGAGGAATTTTTGATTTCATCAGTTCGTAGTTGACGCTTTAGCGCAAAAGAGTAATTAGGAGATAGTTGAATGGCAAAGGTAATTTTCTATAGCAAACCAGGCTGTAAAGGTGGTGTTAAGCAAAAAGTTTTGCTAACAGCTGCTGGCCATGAGGTAATACCACAGAACCTGCTAAAAGAACCTTGGACAGTTGAACGGCTGCGTTCCTTTTTTGGCGATCGCCCCGTAGCCGAATGGTTTAATCCTTCCGCTCCCAAGATAAAATCTGGTGAGGTGGTTCCTGAAAAAGTGGATGAACAAACCGCTTTGGCGCTGATGCTGAAAGAGCCGTTGTTGATTCGCCGTCCATTGTTAGAAGTAGGCGAACAGCGCGAGGTAGGATTTGATGTACAAAAAATTGATGCTTGGATTGGCTTACAAGCTGTGGATGAATCCTTGCAAGAAATCAGCGACAAGCTTTTGAAGCAAGATTTGCAAAACTGTTCCCACGGTCATGGTCATCATCATGAACATGGTCATGAACACCAAAAGCAAGG
>NZ_DASQZC010000520.1:0-2810 GCF_035638895.1 Nostoc sp.
AGCAAAGCCGATAAATCACTATATTTGAAGTGCTTAATCGTAGGCAGTATCGGACGCAAATAATCGGCTATGATGCGTTCTTCTGGTTTTAGTAAACTTTTTTGAGCTTTAGCAATGATGTCCACAGGATGTTTTTTGTGCTTCATTGCCACTGCTACAGCTTTTGCAATTTCAGCTTTGGATGCTGATGGGGATACACCCAGAATGTCATAAGGATTATATTCCATTAGATACCTTTTTAATTAACGAATTTTCAGGCTGTGGTAAATTTCTTGAAAAGCAGGTTCGTCTGGACAAAGTTGATAAGCCCAACGACCTAATTGGTGAATTGAATCAAAAGATAAATCGCGGTTTTGCATACCTTTAAGCAAGGTTTTAATAAAAAAGTCAGCGACATAGTAACGAATAGAGTCATGTTGTGAGTATTTGGCACGATGAACGGCTTCATCAAAGCTATCGCACTTCATCAGATTTTTAATATCCTTTAGTTCTTGGCTAAATTCGTAAACTTCTTGGACATTTGGATCATCTGGACAGAGTTCATAAGCCCAATAGCCTAATTGATAAATATCTTCAAATCCTAAATCCCGATTTTGGAAACCCTTGACTAATATTTCTATGCAAATGTCTGAGACAATATTACGTATACGTTGATGCTGGGATTCTTTAGCACGTTGGACAGCTTCTTCAAATTTACTCTTTTTTAATAAATTATCAATTAATTCTACTTCTTGGTTAAATTCAATTCTTTGAATTAAGTCAATTACAATAGGATTTTGATTATCAATTTGTTTAATTTTCTGTAGTTCTCTCAGCGCTATTACTAATGAAATTTGTTCATTAGCAATTTGTTCGCGTATTTGTTCTGCTTTATACTCAGCTAGATAACTTCTAGCATCTCTACTTCCTAAAAGCCCATACCAAAACTGGGCAAACTCTAAATGCTCGTGAAATTCTGATATTGCTTGGCGTTGCAATCCACAAAGTCTGTCTATTTCTTGTTGCCAATCCTGACTATCTTGAATTTCTGGCTTCGCTTGCTTTAGAGGAATAATTGCCTCTCGCCATTTTTGTTGCTGTAGCTGATAGTAACCTTCATGATAAGCGACAAATTTCTGAGCAAATGCTGCGATATCAGACTTATCTGTGGTTGAAGGTTTAAGTTGAATTGCTCTTTGATAATCTCCTTCTAAACAAGCAGCCATAGCCAATCCCCAATTTGTATAAAGGGAATTTAAGATTTTTTGGTTAGCATCTATCCTATTGTCGAAAATCCTTTGCCATTGAGGAAGGTAATGCTGATAACAACCAGGTGTAATAAAAACATCTTTTATTTTCATTCCCCACTTTGACGGCTCACCCATGAGGTTTAGAGATACTACTTCTAATCGGTAGCGATCGCGCAAATTCAAATACTCAAGAATATTTGTATCTTTTAAAGCATCTATTGCTGTTGCTATTCGACGTTTTAATGTTAAAGACACTGAGGCAAATTCTACAGGTTTATTTTCTAGCCAAGGCACATCTTGAAGGCTAGGATCTTCAGTTAAATTTGCCAAAGCTGTTGACAATGAAAATATCAAATTCGCCAGCTTTATTGGGTAAGTTTGAGCAAGATAATAATTTGCTACTGCCAAGTTATGTAATGTAGTAATATTAGGCTGTAAAATCCAAGCTTCTTCAACTTTATCGGCAATAATTCTCCAGTCTTTACCTTTCCATAGTTCTGCTTCTAAACGTGGCTGGATATGTTCGTTGAGATTTTTTTCGACTAACGAATCGGAACCAAATTTTTGGATAAATTTTGTACTTTCTGTTTTAGCCTTCTCCCAATTTTCAGCCGCTACCAAATGCTCAATATTCTGTAGCCTTAGCAGGCGTTGACGTTGGGAAAGATTTTTGAGAATCTCTCGTTGCTTGGCAATATTAGCAATAGATAATCCAAGCCATTCTTTATAAGCTACTTGTAAATCTTCTTGTTGGGCGTAGGCAAATCCCCGCAAGTAAGCAGCTTGTTCTCCAGGTATAGCTTCTAGGTGAGTTAGTGCAGTTGCCCATTCTTGAGTTTTAATTGCCACAAGTGCTAACCGAATTTGGCAGTGTGTAGAGTTAGGCAAGAGCAATTTAGCATTTTTATAAAGAGATGCAGCCGCCTTAAAATCTCCCGCTTTTTCTGCTGTTAGTCCTTGGCGAAACTGTTCTCTTCCTTTAAATGTTTTTTGTAGCTTTTGGAGTAAATCAAGTCCGTCAGGGCGAGAAAATTTAGCCAGGGCATTTTTTAAAAGTGCGATCGCTCCCTGTAATCTTCCTTCACTTTCAGCTTGTTGCACCTTTTCAAAAGCAGCTTCATAAATTTCTTCTTGTTGAACTTGAGCAACACTTGCTGCGATCGCCTGTCGTAGAGACTCCGTAGAATAAAGCTTTTCAGCCTCTCGGTAAACTGCGATCGCATTTTTATAAAACCGATTTTCTGCCTGAGACTGTGCCTTTGTCACTAAATTTAAAAACTGCTGTCGCCGTTGTAATTCTTTTTGGCACTGTTTGATTACCCGCGATATGCGATCATCGTGAATAATTTTGGTACAGCGCTGATAAATGGCGATCGCACTTGCAAGTGCTTGCGTTTCTAAAGGATCGCCCGTATCTTGCTTGAGAAAGGTTTTGGCATTAGCAGCTAGTTTATCTACTTCCGCCACTTGATAGCGCCACTGCTTTAGTTGCTGAGTAAGATTGTCCAACAGTTTACCCAGTAGCAATTGACAAATCAAACGCTCCCAAAAACCTGGTTTTCTCGACCAGACAGCGAGAGC
>NZ_DASQZC010000521.1:0-11340 GCF_035638895.1 Nostoc sp.
ATCATAACGAATTTGCAGATGAGCGATCGCTTGTTTACCTTCTGGCAATTGTCCCAGATAAATGTTCGCCAAAACTACCCGTTCTACATCCTGCATCAAATCTCCCAAACGGACAGCAAAGCTACCATCAACTTCGGGTTCCACTGGTAACTCAATTGTGTCTGGGGCAACTTGGGCAATGGGTTTCAATTCTGCTAATCGCACATTGGGCACTAAAGATAACAGCAGGTAGGCATTAGTTAACCCAATCGACTGAATCCGCCCAAACAGTCGGCTAAATTGCTCCACAGCTTGTTCAGGGCGTTCAATATGCGCTAAAGTTCCACCACCGACATCGGCAATTTTTTCCAGTAAATCCTGATTCCAGCTATTGCCAAATCCGAAAGTGTTGATAGTTAGGTTCAGCTTGGCAGCTTTTTGCGCGAGTTGAAGACAGCGCTTGTTGTCATCTCGCCCAATATCCCACTTCCAAATCCGCAAACCACTTTCACCATGCCCATCTGTCAGCAGAAACGCCTGGGAAACAGCGCCTCTTGTACCCTTCATCAGTTCTGTAATTCCCAATTCCAAACCATCAGCGATCGCAGTGCCACCGCTAGCAGTCAGTTTGCTTTTTATTTGAGATTTGATGCTTTCGGGGTCTTCAATCGCTTGATTAGGGATAATGACTTCCGCAGTACCGGAAAAAGCCACAACTGAGATGCGATCGCCAACTTTCAACCGATCTATTAATCCTTCCACCGCCTGGATCACCGTTTTAATTGGTTGTCCATGCATGGAACCACTTCTATCCAAAATCAAGCAGAGATTGAGGGGCAGATTTTGGTCAAACTCATCAGCGATGGCAAAAATCGTCATTGCTAGTTGACGTTGGCTACTTGTTTGAGCCATATCAACATTATTGTCATTTAACGCCGAGAGCAATTTAACTTTCATTGAGGAGGATTATCTTGCAAAACTGTTTTAGAGACAATCCGGGTTTTCTTGCGATCGCTTTCGGATAAATCTCCACCAGATTGTAGCTGGGTGGCAGAAGTTTGCAACACCGTCGCCGCCCCAGTATCTCCCATTTGCAGTGCAGTTTTCGCAGCCGTTTGTAACATTGTCGCCGCACCAGAGCGATCGCCCTGTTGCAATTTCGTCTCGGCTAGCTGGGTTTGGCGATACTTAGCTAATGCTAAAATAGAATGTTGCACCTGGGGATTCGGGTCTGCTTGGTAATTTTTGACTACATGGGCGTAAACGGGGATATTTGGTGTAACTAAACCTACCTTATTGGCGGCTGGATCATCGTAGCGGACTTGCACATTAGCGATCGCTTGTTCACCTGTTGGCAATTGTCCCAAATAAATATTAGCTAAGATTACCCGTTCTGCATCTTTCATTAAATCTCCCAACCGCACAGCGAAACGTCCATCAGCTTCTTGTTGCAGTGGTAACTCAATTGTATCTGGGGAGACTTGGGCGATGGGTTTGAGTTCCGCTAACCGGACATTGGGCATCAGGGAGAATAACAGATAAGCATTAGTCAATCCCACAGTTTGAATACGGCTAAACAGGCGATTAAACTCTTCGGCTGCCTGTTCGGGTTTTTGAATATAAGATAAAGTACCTAAGCCAGCATCAGCAATTTTTTCTAAAACATCCTGGTTCCAATTGTCACCAAATCCCAAAGTATTTAAAGTCAAATTATAGCTAGCAGCTAATTGAGCGAATTTTAAACAGCGATTATTATCACCGTGTTCATTTTCACCGTCGGTTAATAAGAAGGCTTGCGAAACAGTATCTTTTTTACCCTTTGCCAACTCCTCAATGCCTAAGCGTAGTCCTTCGTCAATCGCAGTTCCACCATCGGCGGCTAGGCGATTAATTTGCTGTTTAATTTTCTCTGGATCTTGGACACTTTGACTAGGTATTAAAACTTTGGCACGGTGATCAAAAACTACAACACTGAGGCGATCGCCAGGGTTGAGTCTATCTACCAGACGATTCGCTGCTTTTTTGACCGTTTCTAGCGATCGCCCGTTCATCGAACCACTATGATCGAGAATTAAGCATAAATTCAGAGGTACATGGCGGTCTTGATTTTCTGCCTTCGCCGAAATCGAAATTCCCAACTGACGTTGACTGTTCAGTTGATTTGCGTCCAAATTACCATCATTCAAGGCAGGCTGCAAATTAACCTTCATAACTCAAAGTCCCTATTCAGGATATACATACATATTAAAAAATAACTTCAAAGCACCACTTTAGCTCTACGGAAAACCTATCTAACACAAATACACTAATATAATCAGAATATCTTAGAAGCCAAGCATTGGCAGATGCGAAGCCACCTTGAGCATTAGGGAGAAATCCGCACCTTGAGGAAGGCTGGCATCGCGCTAGGATGTATTACAGTTAACGGCATAGTTTCAGGCGATCAGTTGCTATGGACATTTCCCCAATCAAAGCTGTTCAAGCCCCATATTACGGCGATAGCTCTTACCGGACACCACCGCCAGATTTACCTTCCCTCTTATTGAAGGAGCGAATTGTCTATATTGGGATGCCTCTGGTGCCTGCTGTCACGGAATTAATCGTGGCCGAATTGCTGTTTTTGCAATCTGACGACCCCGAAAAACCGATTAAAATCTATATCAACTCCACCGGCACTTCCGGTTACAGTGGCGAACCCATTGGCTTTGAAACCGAAGCCTTCGCCATCTTTGACACCATGAAATATATCAAACCTCCTATCCACACCATCTGCGTCGGTTCCGCGATGGGTATGGCAGCGATGCTACTCAGTGCTGGTACAAAAGGTTGCCGCGCTAGTTTGCCTCACTCCTCGATTATCCTGCATCAGCCCAAGAGCTACGCCCAAGGTCAAGCAACGGATATTCAAATTCGCGCCAGGGAAGTTTTGGTAAATAAAGGGGCGTTAGTTGATATCTTACATCGCACCACTGGACAGCCTCCAGAAAAAATTGCTAAAGACATGGATAGGTTGTTATATTTAACACCCTATGAAGCGAAGGAATACGGGTTGATTGACCGAGTTTTTGAGAAAGAAGAACTCGCCAATCCCCCACTCCCTGCCAGTGTCCTTTAATTTAGTTAGGAGTTATGAGTTATGAGTTATTGAAAACTTCTCACTCCTAACTCTCCTATCGTCCGCAAATTATTAAGAACGGAGTAAATTATGCCTATAGGCGTTCCTAAAGTTCCTTACCGGATGCCCGGAGGACAATATACAGATTGGATTAGCATTTACGATCGCCTTTACCGGGAACGGATTATATTCTTGGGGCGAGATATTGATGATGAAATTGCCAATCAGATTATTGCTGTAATGCTGTATCTGGACTCAGATGATCCAGGTAAAGATATTTATATATACATCAATTCCCCAGGTGGGATGGTTACATCTGGCATGGCTATTTTTGATACCATGCAACATATCAAATCAGATGTAGTGACTATTTGCGTCGGTTTAGCAGCTTCAATGGGGTCTTTCTTGCTGGCTGCTGGCACCAAAGGCAAACGGCTAGCATTGCCTCACTCACGAATTATGATTCACCAGCCTTCAGGTGGTACCCGTGGACAAGCAAGCGATATCGAAATTGAAGCTAGAGAAATTCTGCGGATTCGTCACCAGCTCAATGGCATTTATGCCGATAAAACCGGTCAGACCATAGAGAAGATTGAAAAAGATATGGATCGTGACTTTTTCATGTCTGCCGAAGAAGCAAAACAATACGGTTTAATTGACCGTGTGATTGAAGAACGAACCTCGATAGTAACAGGGGAATAGGGAGTAGGGGGGATGAGGAAGCAGGGGAAGCAGGGGAAGCAGGGGAAGCAGGGGGAGAGTTAAAAACTCCTAACTCTTGACTCCCCACTCCCGATTCCCCACTCCCCACTCCCCTTCTTTAAACAAACTGTCAACATTGAACTTAAAAATAGTAGATTAGCCCTTATTATTAATAGTTCAGGCGTAAAGCAGATAGCTTATAGCCTCTTGCTGGATATTCGATAGCTCATAGCTCAAGATGGATCTTGGAGATTGCTACCGTTTACTAGGTTTAAGATCGGGAGCTTCTTTTGCTGACATCAAAGCGTCTTACCGACGATTGGCGCAGCAATATCATCCCGATATCAACCCAGATGACAACAAAGCCAAAGATAAGTTTATTGCGTTGACAGAGGCGTATAAACTCCTGCTGACGGTGGTACTGCCAGAGGAAACTGTGGCATATTCAACTCAGGTGTCAACATCTGGTATGCGTGATGACGCTAAGGCAACGCATAGGCAGAAAACACCGACAACAACGGTGACAAGCCAAGAACCAGGGAAACCAAAGCCGCCTAATGTGTTGGAAATAGAAGAACGGCTGAAGTGGAAGACTTATGAGCAATTGCAGCGATTTTTGCAAGAAAGACGATTTCCGCAAGCGATCGCCCTGGCGGAAGCTTTAGCAGATCGTTTGTCAACAGATGCAGAAGTTCGTCAATGGCTAGCGATCGCCTATCAAATTTGGGGACGGGCGCTAATTTCCCAAAACCAGCTGCTCAAAGCCAGAATTTATCTCAAAAAAGCTCTCAAAACAGACCCCCATAATAAAAGTCTCTGGTATGAAGTGCAGCGCGATTTCCAACGATTAGAACAAATTTTTTAAATATTGACAAAATTTATTAAAAATCAAAATCTCGTTTCCAGGTTCTAATAAGGAAATGGTCTTCATTGGGTTGCTGCCAGTGAGACGGGAGGCGGGAGCCTCCCAAAGAGCATTCCCAGTCTCAGAGTGGGAACGAGGTAGGAATTACGAATTACGAATTACGAATTACAAATTACCGCCATCGGCGCAATACTGCTCCTAATGTAGCGATTCCCTCAACAATCTTCTGAGTTGGCTGAAAGCTAAAAGCTAACCTGATAGCATCATCCCCCTGTCCATTAGTGTAGCAGCGAGTTCCTGGTAGAAAACTGACACCGTATTCACTGGCAGCCATTAGGAGTGCTTTGGCGCTAATGTCTGAGGGCAATTTACACCAAACGAAGAAGCCGCCATCGGGACGCTTTGCAACTACATCACTGGGAAACTCTTGAGCGATCGCTTCTAACAACAAATTGCACTTATGCTTGTAGCAGGCAATTAACTCCTGAATGTGATTATCTAATTTGCCTGTGGCACAATAGCGGGCGACCACATGACTGACAAATGGCCCCACAGGCCCCTCACTTTTGAACATTGCTAGCCGCTCAATAATCGCTGGATCGCCACAAGCCCATCCCAGGCGGATACCAGGCGCAATAATTTTCGAGAAGGTACTCACATATAATACCCACCCCTCCTTGTCGAGGGTTGCCAGGGAGGGCACAGTTTCTCCTTGGAAGCGCAAATCGCTATAAGCATCGTCTTCTACCACCAGCACGCCATATTCAGCCGCTAATGCTACCAGTTTTTGACGGCGAAATAATGGCATAGTAGTGCCTGTGGGATCGTGAAAGGTGGGGATGGTGTAAATAAACCGGGGCCGGATGCCCTGCTTTTTCAAGTCGCTCAAAGTTACTTCTAAGGCATCTACATCCATGCCCAACTCATCCACAGGAATGGTAATTATACGTGCGCCAGCTTGGACAAATCTAACAACTACTCCCAGGAAGGTTGGCCCTTCCACAATTACTACATCACCAGGTTCGATAAACACATCTGGTAGCAAGCCCAGAATCTGGCCAGAACCATAGCCAATGATCAGGCGATCGCGATCGGTAGTGATTCCTTTAGCCTGCAAGCGGAGGATAATTTGCTCGTATAGTTGAGCTGAAGGTGGGCCGTAATTGAGAGCGAGCGGAGCCTCTTCTGCGAGCACAGCAGCACTTGCAGCAGCCAAGTGAGCGTGAGGAAAAAGAATTGGGTCAGCTAGACCGTAGGTAAAGCTGACAGTAGGAATTTTGGTTAACTCTGTACTATAGGTTGGTGGTGCGATGTTTCTAGCCCGTTCGGCGAACAAATCAGCAATTCGGTAAGCAGGGGTAGTGGCAGCCATAAGAAGTTCAAAATTGGAAGTCAGAATAGAGAACACACAAGAAGACAATTAGCGAAAAGTCAGATTGGAGGAAGCCTTCAATCTGTTAGCGCAGTGTCGGAACGAGCATCACTTTTCAAGAAAGTGAGGGTCTTAAACTTTCGTTAATCGCCCAGAATTTATGGTGGATTCTGCCTGCCGACGGATGTATTCTTCCTTATAACATGATGATGAGTATCGTGAATATTGACCCTCCGCAATTGCCAGATTCTTGGGCATTGAAAAGAGGCAGAGGGGCAGGGTGCAGGGGGCAGAAGTTCTTTAATTTTAAATTTTGAATTGATTTCTCCCTCATCTCCCGCTATTCCCCCTGCTTCCCCCACTCCCGACTCCCAACTCCCAACTCCCCATTTATAAGCAATTACCAGCCAATATATTAAATATTTATCTAATATGCGTCACAATTAATACTGCCACCAAAATTCATTGATAAACTACAATCTCTTATAGGTCTACTGTAGTCAGGGACAGCCAGTTGTGGCACCTTGGATCTTAGTGGCTAGAAGCACCTTGGAGCGGGAATAAAGGAACTTCCACTATGCTGATTTGCCCTCAGTGTAAATTTGAAAATCCCAATAGTAATAAATTCTGTCAAAGCTGTGGCATGTCCCTGACCCACAAGGTCTGTCTTGAATGCAGTACCGATGATGTACCTGTGAATGCACTACGTTGTCATAACTGTGGCACGGAATGTGGAACAGTGTTTTGGGCAATTATTGCTAAGGAAACGACTGCGAAAGCTTTGGGAGTAGAGGAGGATGTGGCAGAAAAGGGAGATGAGGAAAATGAGGAAGCAATATCTTCTTCATCTTCTCTATCTGCTAGTTCTCAGATTGCACCAGGCTCCTATTTAGACTCCCAAGAGCGCTATCAATTGTTAGATCCGCTACCTGCTCAAACGGAAACTTCCACCATTACTGATGTAGGGGTGAGAGTTCTAGACTGCCAGCCGTATCAAATATCACCTATTGAGGCAATACTAGCAAGTCAACAATCGGATTTGCTAGCGCCATCAGTGGAAGCAAGTGGAATTCCTCACCTTGCTAAACTTTATATTGCATTACAATACCAAGGTCAGCCGGGGATACCGCCGATTCACGATGCATGGCAGCAGGGAAATATGCAGATAGTCATAATCGAAGATCGCTCACATTGGCAGCTTTTACTCGATTTATGGCAAGAAGAAACAACGAGTTCGTTAAAAATTTTACACTGGTGTTATGAAATGACCCAACTTTGGGCATTATTGGAACCAGTAGGTTGTTGTCAAAGCCTTTTAGATTTGTCGAATTTGCGATTGGATGAAGACCAAACGCTGGCGCTACAAAGGTTGTATGTGGAATTATCCAATTCTTTGCCTGTCACCGAGTCGCCAGAAGATGCCGAAAGCGAAACATCTGCTATTCCAGAGCAACCGTTAACCATTCAAGCTTTGGGGCGAGTTTGGCAAGCGCTATTTAGGCAATCTCAACGCACTCAATTTGGCCCTGTAGTCCAGATGTTGGGGGATTTAGAGCTAGGTAAGATTCAGACGATGGCACAATTGCGATCGCGTTTGGAGGAAATCTCTATTGAACTGGAAGCACTAGGAACCGCAACTTTACCCCCAATAAAGGAGAAAAATACTGCTGTGCCAATTATCCCGCAATCAGATGAGCCAGAAAATATCATTAGCAAAATTGATGATATGCCAACTGTTGTGCTGGCGATGCAGTTAAGTAGCTTAGAAGATGCAGGACGCACAGATGTAGGGCGTCAACGTCATCATAATGAAGACTACTTTGGCATTGAAACCAAAATTCAAAAGCTGGAGTTGCCCAAAAGTCGAGTCTTAGAAGGGCATGGTTTGTATATTCTCTGTGATGGTATGGGTGGACACGCTGGTGGCGAGATAGCCAGTAAGTTAGGAGTCGACACCCTACGGCAATACTTTCAAGAACACTGGATTACTAACCAACTGCCAACAGAAGATAGCATTCGTGAGGCAGTGTTTTTAGCTAATGAGGCGATTTACAAGCTCAATCAACAAGATGCCCGTTCTGGAGTTGGGCGCATGGGTACAACTCTGGTAATGCTCTTAATTCAAGATACTCAAGTAGCAGTTGCTCATGTGGGAGATAGCCGTCTCTATCGGCTGACGCGCAAGCGGGGACTAGAACAAGTCACAGTAGATCACGAAGTTGGGCAACGGGAAATTACACGCGGAGTGGAAGCAAGCATAGCTTACGCCCGCCCGGATGCCTACCAACTCACACAAGCTTTGGGGCCTCGTGACCAAAACTCGATTAATCCCGATGTGGGTTTTTTTGAGATCAATGAAGATACTCTTCTGCTGTTGGTATCGGACGGTCTATCAGATAATGATTTAATAGAAACCCATTGGCAGACTCATTTAGAACCCTTACTTAGTTCTGGCGTTAACTTAGAACAGGGCGTTACAGACTTAATTGATTTGGCGAACCAACACAATGGTCACGACAATATTACTGGTATACTTATTCGAGCAAAAGTACGCCCAAATCTGGAAAGTTAAAAAAATGGGGGGTGGCGAATGGGGCATGAGGACTGGGAAATAATTTTCCTAATCCCTACTTCCCCACTCCCTACTCCCCACTCCCCACTCCCTCTTACCTTTTAGGTTGTATTGTGGTTAGTCTGACTTTGTTAGAACCGCAACAGAAAACGCCCCTCCAGCAGTGGTGCTTTGAGAACTCTTCCATAATTCGGATTGGTCGAGCGGTAGATAATCATGTTGTTTTAACTGATAGTTTAGTTTCGCGGCATCATCTAGAACTGAGACACGATGCCGACAATGGCGGTGGTTGGCGGCTGATTAGTCAGGGTACCAATGGGACTTTCCTCAACGGTGTCCTTGTGATTCAGAGTCCCTTACCAGATAATTCATTGTTGCAACTGGCACAGGGAGGCCCAATACTGAAATTCCAAATTCAGGATGTAACAGTACTGGAAACTGGTGTGCGATCGCAACAACTGCAAGAAACAGAAGAAAACGCCGTTGCAACACTCAACTCAGCCCAAGGTAGATACACTTGCACCCATGAAGGCAACTCCCCAAACAATCTCTTTTGCATCCACTGCGGCCAACCTCTCTCAGTACAACAGAAAATTCGCCATTATCAGGTGTTGCGAACTCTCGGGCAAGGAGGGATGGGTACTACTTATCTCGCTTGGGATGCGGCTGGTCAAGTTGCGGGTATGCCACAATTGCTGGTCTTGAAGCAAATGAATGCTGATATGGTAAAAATTGCCAAAGCTCAAGAATTATTTGAGCGTGAGGCGTATACTCTCAAATCCCTTAACCATCCGGGAATTCCCAAGTATTACGACTTCTTTGTAGAAGACGGAAAAAAATACTTGGCAATGGAACTAATCCACGGACAAGATTTAGAGAGACGTGTCTATACTACTGGGCCAGTTACGCCAAACCAAGCGATCGCTTGGATGATCCAAACCTGCGATATTTTAGAATATCTTCATAGCCAAGTGCCTCCACTGATTCACCGCGACATTAAACCCGCTAACTTAATGGTGCGAAGTTCACTAAATCGCATAGTGGTGCTAGATTTTGGCGCTGTTAAAGAAATTGGCACAGCGCCCGGTACTCGTATTGGTGCAGAAGGTTACTGCGCTCCTGAGCAAGAACGAGGACAACCTTTGACTCAATCTGATTTGTATGCAATTGGGCCAACGGTGATTTTTCTACTCACAGGCGAAAACCCTTTCAAGTATTACCGCCAAAGAGGGCGGAACTTCAAGTTTGATGTGGCAAAAGTTCCCACCATTAGTTCCCAGTTAAGAGATGTAATTGATCGCGTTACAGAACCATTACCACGCGATCGCTATCAAACTGCAAAGGAATTAGCTGCGGCGTTAGCTGGTTGCCAAGTTTAGAGAGTGGGGAGTGGGGGTGGTGAGTGGTGAATGGAGAGTGGTGAATATTAAAAATTCCTATTCCCTACTCCCTATTCCCTATTCCCTACTCCCTATCCCCTATTCCTCATCCCAAGTCTCTACAGCTAGCAATTCACTAACTGGGTCTTGCATACTAAAGCCAAAGTCAAGCAGTTCCTGTTTCCAGTGTTGCCATTCATTACCGTAGAGCAAAGCGATTTTCCAGATGCTATCGCTTGGCTTGATAATGTTCGATTCTATGAGTGATTGCACGTTGCGCTGCAATTTCACCATTGGGTGAATCACTTGCTGAGTCATAACCTCGATTGAATTCAGATTTTGTTGGTAAATACTTAATTAAAACTGCTTTCCATTCTGCAATTGTTGCCGGATCGTAGAGTGGTGTAATTTTGGTAAAGCTAGTCTTAACTTTTTAACTATACCATAACAAACTCTACTAAATTACTGGTAAATTCGCTTTTGTACGGTAATTACCACCACAAAACTCTAAATTCACCAAGTAGTCCTTCAACTTTTTGCAGAACCTGGGCAGAGGTGCAGAGGGAAGGGTTAAGGGATGAAGGATGTTTCAATACGGTTCGGATAAGATCCCGCCGCCTGTGGCGACCCTCTTTTTAAGGGGGTAAAGGAGGAAATTAGCCCCTCTTTGTAAGGGGGGTTGGGGGGATCTTCGCAAAGTAAACAAGCTAACCGAACCGTATTGAGAGATGTTTCTGTTTCCCGTTTTTCCTTTAACCTTTCGCCGTCTTCTTTTTCCTTGTAACCTTTAACCGCTAGAGTGCAACAGTACCTTTTGTAAGATATCTATTGTGGACGGTGAGCAAAATAATTAGTCGTCTGGGAAGTTGCACTATGTAGTGTGACTGAGGACGACTGGGAAAATTTTATTTTGTTGAATCACGAAAAATATGTGTGCTTGTTGAAGAACTATAGGACACGGGCTAGTTTGAAAGTTTTTGACTGACAGGGAAATTTGCAATTGAGTAGAAATATCTACTGTTTCTATTTATTTAAACGTTATTTACAATATCGCAAACATCTAACTTTAGGCTGAATCATCGCAAATCTTTATATAATCTTAATTTTTCGCCCAGTGAATAAGACCTGGAGAGCGATGCCTACGGCGGTAAACTACGCATGGCAAAATTGTCGGTACAGCATAGGCTTACCATAAGGTTCTCTCGTCTTCAGAATCAGCATTTGAAGTTTGTGTAAAAAATTTTTAGCGAAGATGTTAGTTTCTGTTGGGCAGATGGGCATCCTCATAGCAGGAGGCTTGCTGATACTTAAGTATTTACCGCAGCAAGTGTGTGAGGCATGGCTAGTTCAGAGGCA
>NZ_DASQZC010000522.1:0-2129 GCF_035638895.1 Nostoc sp.
AGGTGCGATCGCAGCTAGTCGAAAAGCCTTATCTTCAAAGTGTCAAATTGTTGTCGATACCCAAACGGTTGCTGCTGCTTTAGATCAAACCCGATTACTTCACTTGGGGTGCCACATTGAAACCTTGATTGATAATCCCCATATTACCACCGCTACAGAGGCAGAAGTTGCCTTTTGGCAGCATCGAGAATGGCGAGAAAAATTGCAGCAAGTAAGTAAGGGTTGTATCCTGGTGGTTGGTTATGCTCCCTCAGTACTTATAGAACTTTGTGAGGCGATTACCAACCAGAAAATTCAGCCTGCATTAGTAATAGCAATGCCCATTGGTTTTAGTCATGCTCCCGCAGCCAAGCGACAACTGATGCAACAAGAGATACCTTTTATTACAATTGCAGGCACTTTAGGAGGTGGCGCTTTAGCTGCTACTGCTCTGAATGCCTTGGTGGAGTCATTGATTGATAAACCAGATTGTCATTGTTATCTCAATCAAAGCAATTCATAGAATAAATTATCAGTTTTTAGTAGCTCTAATCTTGCTGTTTTTGATAGAGAACATAAGATTTATTACGGTAAGCAACTGGCAGATGTAGCTGATGTTGAATCCGAGTTACTAAATACGAAGCGTCATATTTTATGATTAGTGCCTTAGCCTGGTCAGTTGTCAAATTATTGTAGCCGGCTGTAAGTAGTTTTTGATTAAATTTAGTTAATGGATCAACCCCGTTAAAGTTACCACTCAAGTCACGCATACGTGAAAACCATTCTAATGTTGCAGTTTTAGTCTGAGCCATAAGCTTATATTTAGCAATGGTTGGACGCTCTGTTAGCCAAATGAAGTTAGCAAATTCAACTGGTGGAGATATGAATATGGCATTTTTTGAGGTGTTTTTTCGCACCCAAGCAGTCATATCTTTCCACTGCGGATCTACCTCTTGCACTTCGTTAGGAAAATTAAGTGTAGACTGAAAATATTTCTGAAAGTTATGGAATCCTTTGACAATGCTTATACTCAGCGCCAGACTACATAGAAATAACAACACTTTTTGTTGTTTTCTACTTGTGAAGATTTGATCCAACGCACAGACAAACAAAAAGCAGGCATTTAGGTGCAACATTACGTCACCTACGCGAAAAAGGTAATATTGTAGCAAGCTTCCTTGAGAGTCGAATGGAGCAACGACTACTCCCAGTAGATATGGGATTAGACTGATCAGGGTAAATTCAAATAGTCCTATACGAGCTTCGTACTGTTCAAACTGTTGAGATAGTTCTTTAGTTGGACGATTGAACCAAAGAACGCCAGCACTGCTCACAAGCATTACAAGGAAAAATATAGGAGTTACCCACCAATGTGCAGGCCATGATAAGGGATTCAGATGGTGGGGCATCCTGAGAAAGACATATATATAAGAAATCGATATGGGGCTTGTAGGGGTTGGACGGGACAACTCTTCGATTATCGCTTTTAGACCAAATACGCTTGCTATCAGGTATAACGGAACAATAAACCCCAATTCTCGCATACTAGGAAAACGGGTTTTTCGTCTTAAAATCACCCACCCTAGTACAAACAGAGTTGTATAACCGCCTACCAAAACATGGAATGAAGTTCCTAGCCCTAACAGAAAAGCCGTCAGGCGATAACGTTTCCTTAGCATGAACGCTATGGCTAACAAAACCATAGCATAAGCAAATATTTTTGTTTCTAGCGCTCCTATGATCCTTTCCCCAGCAGCAACACCTTGATTTCCTGTGAGGAACATTGCAACCGCCAACATCAGCAATAGCAAATTCAATCCTAGTTTTCGGCCTATGAGTACTAGTCCCCAAGCTATCAAGCTATAGCAAAATAAACGTCCTATTATCGAACTAGCCAGAAACCCCAATTTTCCTATGATCCAGCCAAATAAAGTTTGGAACAACACTCGATAAACAGGTGGTTGGTTAACAGACCAATCTCCTGGAATCCAGCTAGGATCGGCAAACTGTCTTGCTAAAGGTAGAGCGTCAATATCATTTCTTGCCATGATATCAAACAACAAATCTTTGAGACAGATTAATGCCAAGACTGCGATGATTTCTAATATTAGCCTAGCCGAATCTGCCAAAGCTGATTTTTTGTGTAGATT
>NZ_DASQZC010000523.1:0-2412 GCF_035638895.1 Nostoc sp.
TAAGCATTAAAAATATTTTCCATATTGTTTTATACAGTCAAATTTTAATCTACAGAATGAGAGGCTGTTTATAAAGTAAATCTAAAGATGGTTAGCCAAGCATAATTGCAAAGGTAGGATACTTCAAAGAAGGTGTATCCATGAGTGAGGCTGCTATATATGCTGTTATGACTCGCATTATGCTGCGTCGTTTAACCTCCTAAAGATTTACTTTATAAATGGTCTCTCATTGACTTTTTGCGTGAACAGCAGTAGTACAATGTCTAATAATAAATCTCGCACTACGTTTCTATCCCGCCTCGGAATTCATTCCGAGTCTCATAGCTGAAGTCCACTTAAGTGGACTTCAGCTATTACCCCTGAACTTTAGTTCTGGGCGGGATGTCGGTAAGTGTGACAGTTTAACTCTGACAAAAAGGTGGGTAAAAGAGTTGAAACTTATGTGGACAGCACTTGTGTGTACACCGTAGGCTTGCGGGGAGGTGAGACAAAGCATAGCTTTGGCGGGGTGGGGTTCTTCGGGTTTAAGAAGTAATCAAGCGGACATAATATTAGAGGATAACGACTAAAGTCCTTACTACGAACTTAACTTACCCATCAATTTAAACTTGACAGACTAGTAGGGTGTGTTACCCTAACCCTTAATTAATTACGAATTATTTTAATCCCTTCGATTTGCGAAACTCTTGGACAACATCTTTAATATCACGTAATTCTCCCTCAACTAAATAATTTAACTGGCGCATTTCATCTGCCGAAATCTTTCCCGTAAGTGAAGCGATCGCATTTCTTAATTGTGGATATTTTTTTAATATTTCTTGTCGAACAATTGGCACAGTTTCGTAAGGTGGGAAATAACGTTTATCATCTTTCAAAACAACTAAACCCAAGCGAGAAATCTGTCCGTCAGTGGAATTACCCGCCACCATATCTACTTGTTTTTGAATCAAAGCACGGTATATTAAACCCAAATCCATAATTTGGGGAGATTTGGCAAAACGCAAATCGTAAGTTTTCGCTAATCCGGGGAAACCATCTTCCCGTTCTAAAAACTCATAGCCAAACCCCCCGCGCCACTGTGGTGTATATTGAGTAGCTTCAGAGAGAGTTTGAATATTGTAGCGCTTGGCATCATCACCTCGAACAATCATCGCAAAAGTGTTTTCAAAACCCAAGCTTGGCATTACTTCCAGATTGAATTGCTGGGAGTATGCTTGTTTCAACCTTTCATAAACCTCTTTCGGATCATTAACTGCTTTTTGCTTTAAAATTCCAGTAAAAGCTGTGCCTGTATACTCTATATATACATCAATTTTGCCAGCAGTAATAGCACTATGACAAACAAAAGAACCACCCAGACGAGGACGACGAGCTACTTTTAAATTAGTTGTGGCTTCAATTTGTTGTGCTAACAGTTCACCTAAAATATCTTGTTCAGTAAAATCTTTGGAAGCAATAATAATATTGCCACTACTACTATTATTTGAATTTGGGGTACAGCTAGTGATTACCAATAACAAAGCAAAAATTAAAAAGCACAATGCTATATTTTTTTTCATTAACTTTTAATTTTTAATTTATTCTCCATCCAGCCAATTGCAAAGTCAGCTAGTAATGCAATTGCCGCCGCCGGAACTGCACCAGCTAAAATTAACTGATCGTTCACTACTGATATACCGCGAAAAATAAATACTCCCAAACCACCAGCACCAATTGCTGCTGCAATAGTTGCAATACCAATGGCAATTACCGTTGCTACACGCACCCCTGCTAAAATTACTCCCAGTGCTAAGGGAATCTCTACTTGCAACAACAATTGTCTATCTGTCATCCCCATGCCTCTGCCAGCTTCTCTAATAGCTGGATCTACACCAGTAATGCCTGTGTAAGTGTTACGAATTATCGGAAGCAAGGAATATACAGTCAGGGCAACAATTGCTGGTACTGCGCCAATTCCGCCAATTATCGGAACAGGAATGAGCAAGCCAAATAGTGCCAAACTTGGAATAGTTTGGAAAATATTTGCTATACCAAGAATTGGTTGGCGAAGATAAGTTTTACGTGTAATTAAAATACCTAATGGAATGCCTATAAGTATAGCAATTCCAATTGCTATGCCTACCAAAAACAAGTGTTCTAGAGTATGCTGAAGAATTTCTGGAGCATACTTAATGAGGAAGAAATTTTTCATAGAGTATCTTGCAAGGTATGCAGACATTGGAGAAAGGCAAGGCTTTCTGGATGTTGCGATCGCATAAATTCATCCTTTGGCTCCAATACTACCAATTCTCCCCCATACATTAAACCAATTCTCGATGCCAACACAAATGCTTCTTGAATATCGTGGGTAACAAACACAACTGTCTTGCCTAACTCTTGCTGCAAATGTCGAAACTCTTGTTGCAGTTCTAG
>NZ_DASQZC010000524.1:0-2113 GCF_035638895.1 Nostoc sp.
CAGAGAAGAAAAAGCAGAAGAAATTGCTAAAATTCTCACCAAAATTAAAGCCAAGGACGACCTCAATGACAAACAGCTAGCTTATATAAAAAGGAAAAACTCCACATTAGCCAGAATTAATAACCCTTTTCCTCGTCCCAAAAAGCCCTTATATAAAGGTCGCTCTCATATTCTTGTTGGTGTTAGCTTTGGTCTAGAAAAGCCTACAACAGTAGCAGTAGTTGATGGCTCTACAGGGAAAGTGCTTATCCACCGGAGTATTAAACAAATACTTGGTGATAATTACAGACTGCTTAATAGACAGCGACAACAAAAACACTCCTTATCTCATCAACGCCAAATAGCTCAAACGCTTGCTGCACCAAATCAATTGGGAGAATCAGAGTTAGGGCAGTATGTAGACAGATTGATAGCTAAAGAAATTCTAGCGATCGCACAAACATATAAAGCTGGTAGTATTGTCCTCCCTAAGTTGGGCGACATGCGAGAACAAGTTCAAAGTGAGGTTCAAGCCAAAGCTGAACAAAAATCAGACTTAATAGAAGTTCAAAAAAAGTATGCCAAACACTATAGAGTTAGTGTTCATCAGTGGAGTTATGGCAGATTGATTACAAGCATTCAAAATCAAGCAAAAAAAGCTGGAATTGTTGTAGAAGAGGCAAAACAGTCAGTAAAAGGAAGCCCGCAGGAGAAAGCGAAAGAATTAGCGATCGCAGCTTACTATTCCCGCAAAATAAACTGATTGACAAAACACCGAACCTTGATAATAGAATAAGAAAATTCAACAGCGCCGCAGTTCATGCTTGTTACAAGCCTCTGTGCTGTGTAAATTTGGGTTAGTTTGACTGTTGTCAAGTAGTCTTGCTTTCTGACCCTGGTAGCTGCCCACCTTGATGCTGCTGTCCCTTGCGGACAGGAATAAGGTGCGCCCCCAGTAATAGAGGTGCGGGTTTACCGCAGTGGTGGCTACCGAATCACCTCCGACCAAGGAGGAACCCACCTTAATTATTTTTTGGCATGTTAAAGCGGGAGCGATTTTCCTGGGGTTGCTGCCAAAAGTTTAAATCGCTTGTTTAATGAGGTTTATAGCCTTTAAGGTGTCAGTTGATTTACTTTTTTAAGTGTTAACTGCCAGGCGATTTTGGGAGACGTGACAAAAATGCCTTCAGAACTATTGGTAAATCAAGGGTTTGAAGTGCAGAGTTTCAACACCCCTCCCAGCTAGAGGCGGGTTGAAAGTCACCACAAAACTCCGCTAAATCTTTATCGCGTCATGTTTCAACACCCCTCCCAGCTAGAGGCGGGTTGAAAGTTAACATACTGCCACCAGTCGTTACCTTGCCCATCACGGTTTCAACACCCCTTCTAGCTTGAGACGGGTTGAAAAAAGTCATTCCCAATCGGATTGGGAAGTGAAGACCGATTTCAACAACCCTTCGGATAGAGACGACGGGTTAAAAGATTAAAAGATTTATATCCTATTTTTCAGATTAGCTACAAAAGTTTTGTTAAAAAGGGTGGGTTGAAAGGACTCTTAATCTATTGGTCGTAAATGTTTTGGACAAAAAAATATTTTCTAACAAGGTGAGATTAAACGCATAGTACGTTATGGATACTTCCTGCAATCGCCAACTGTGGGTATCTTGCAAAAGCATTCTAGGCCGTTTCTTTTAAAGTATCGCAATCACCTAAAAGTGAGATATAGGTGGAATGATATTATAGGAAAGTTACATCCTAGTTCTCTAAAGTGCCATTAATTTATCAAAGAGGATATTAATCTGTTAACAATGACATTAATTAGTGAAAAATGACATTAATCTGTTAACAGTGACAAATAATTAGTTAATGTACAACAAGGGCTGGAAAGAGTGGGTGACCTGAGATTCGAACTCAGAACCAATAGATTAAGAGTCTACTGCTCTACCGTTGAGCTAGTCACCCGCACGAATAGCCATCATAGCAAACTTCTGACAATTTAGCTAGTACCGTGCCAAAAAACGAATTAAAGGGGGAATTCGATGGTGAAGATGGTTTGACCGGCTCCACTCTCTACATAAATTGAGCCGCCTAAATGTCTGACCATTTTCTGCACTAATGCCAATTCCAGTCCAGT
>NZ_DASQZC010000525.1:0-1737 GCF_035638895.1 Nostoc sp.
TGTGCTATAGCTTCTTCAATTGGTCGTCGTTTCTCCATAGGAGTACAACGCTCGTACATCAGGCGCAAGGTTTCTACTGAATGACCCATTGCGTAAGCCAGCGACCTCAATTCAATATCAGACAAACCAACTTGAAGACCCCAAGTCGCCCAAACATAACGCATCATGTGCGGTGAGATGCGTTTTTTAAGAAAACGGTGGGAGATAGTTTCAAAAATTCTAGCAAAGGAAGAAGCGGTAGCTGGTATCCCATGTTTTGGCACTACAAACACATATCCCCAAGCCCAAAATGTTGACTCACTGTTACTTGGCAGGCAACAAGCATCCATTGGATTAAATTCCATCCGTCCACTGCTTAACCACCTGCCTCGACGACCTTGGCTCTCTGGCTGCCACCAATCATATAATAGTGTGTTTTTATACCCTTTATTTGTCCAGTATCCATATAAAAATCGCTCGACATAATCGTAAAAACAATGCCCATCGTCAAATTCACGATTAGGGATAATAATTGACTGCCCCCCATATTTTTTCATCGTTTTATATTTGTTTGTGGAGAGTACCCAAATTCCTTTTGGGTAGTACTGATTGTCGTGGTTATAGGTAAAGTGAAGGTAATTATCCGCCACCATCCCATTTCTGCCACGTTCGCGTTGATTATCTGGAGGCAGAGGTTGATATAGCCCATCGGGTGGAATATCTGTTGGTCTTTCAATTGGACAGGATAATGCAATTTTCAACTTTCGATATTCTTCTTGGCGTCGAGCCGGTAAATAAGCCAACAATGCCCACTTCAAATAGCTTTGAAAACTGGTGGCAATTGAAAAGCTCGGACGGAAGTCCCCCCGTTGATTTCTGGGTCTGCACTCGCAGCGCAACGGTTCAACAATACGCTCTTGAATTACCTGTAGTGCTGTCTGCCCAAAAGGGACATCTGGCCACCTTTTATTCCAATCAGAAACAGAATGCTTGTTATTACGCCATTGCTCTAATTCTAGTGATACTTCTTTGAAGCGATTATCAATCGTGCTAAAAAGAGGAATTGCTCGATAATCCGAATCGGTTTCAACTTCTTGTGCATACAAGAACTTGGCAATTGTGACAATAGTATTCAGCTTGCCCATCTGTGTATGTGGGCTAACAGAGGAGTTAAAATCTTTCAAAAATTGAAAGTAACTACACAGAAATTGTTCCAGAGCTTTTTTGTGAGACTTCCACAGTTTCTTCTGCTGTGAAACTGTCAAACCCTCTAACTTTTCTTCTGTAATTAGGGGAACAATTAATTCCAAACTTAACTGCTCAAGTGGCACTTTTTGGAAGCGATGAAGAAAACCCAAAAACAGCCTAATATTTTTCATATATTCATCGGCTGTTGACTTTTCTACTGATTGAAGGATTCTTCCCGGCCAATAAGGTTCTGTCAAATATGCATGCAATTCATTTAGTTTGGCTCGGAGAACTGGTGGTGTTTCTTGAGGTTTGAGAATATATTTGCGATAAGTGCCAATCCGTTCTGTAAGTTTACTATTTGAAGTAGGTCCATGCTGAGTTCGCATAAATGGACTGCACTCTGATTTGAGTTTAGCTTTACGAGAACCAGGCCACCAAATCTGTTGTGCTGCCCATTTTAAAAATTGTTCAAGCCGACTGCCGTAAGTATTACGACTATGCTTAGAGACATTGTTCTTTTCAAAAGCCGACTGTAGTGCCTGCCGCATCTGAAGTAGTTTCTTAATC
>NZ_DASQZC010000526.1:0-6312 GCF_035638895.1 Nostoc sp.
TTAGAGAAAAACTATTGTTTTTTAGGAATAACGTTCCTGATTCCACTTTTATTAGAGACAGTATCACCTTTGTAGCGAGGGATAATATGAATACTGGCGTGCATAATATTTTGACCTGCGGCTCGATTGATATTTATTCCTACATTAAAGCCATCAGGTTGAAATTCTGCTTTGAGAATTTCTTGTACTTTGTTCACCATAAACCAGCAAGCGGATTGTTCTTTAAATGGTAGCTCAAAATAATTGCTAACATGACGTTTAGGAATAATTAAAATATGTCCTTTACTTATAGGATAGCCATCAAAGATAGCGTAAGCACTTGCTGATTCAGTTAATAAGTTTAGATTTTTACGAGGATTACAAAATATACAATAATTAGATGAATTTCGCTGATGGTTATAGTGAACATACTCATATAGTTCCCGATGTTCATCTAAGAAAATTGAAGGAAAGGGAAGTTTGACAATGCATTGATATGTTGGTTTTTTATGGATATAATGCTCTCTAAAACCTTCTTTTTTGATATCCCTTCTTATAGCGTAATAAGCTTTACCTCCTGGTTTTAACAAATGTGATATTTCCATAAGAACATTAGCTTGTCCTTCAGGAAATAAAACATTTAAAACATAAAAGCAAATTATTGTATCGAATTTATTATCAGGATATTCTGGACAATAATAAGGATCATAGCCTGTAATATCACAACCTTTTTGGCGCAATATTTTAACATCATTACCAAAGCCACAACCAAAGTCTAGTATTTTGCCTTGTAAAAGGTTTTGATTTAATAAAAGCTGTGCAGGAAATGATAGATAATTTCTTTCGATCGCAGTAAGATAGCTGAATTGATTTTTTTGCTGTTTCATGGAATTTTTGGTGCTGATGTCCCAAAATTATTATTCCCAGCATCCCTTGAGTTTATGCGATGTCTACGAAGGGCTATGACGCTCGTCCGCCCTTGGCGTCTCCCCTTCTCCCAAAGGGAGAGGCTAGCGCAAAGGGAGAAGACTCGCTAACGCAACGCTTACGGCGTCGCATCAGGGTCAATACCTAGCTCACGTAACTTAGCTGCTAATATATCAGCACGTCGGCGTTCCTGTTCAGCACGTTGGCGTTCTTGTTCAGCACGTTGGCGTTCTTGTTGGGCTTGTTCGCTACTCCATAACAGCAAATTTCCTTCTGTATCCCACCAGCGCAGCCAATTCATAGTTTGGCATAATCTTTCACCTTGCCAAATTCCGAGAAATAACTCTAACTCAGGAATCCAGTAACGTCCATTAGCGTCTGCTTGCTGCAAAGTATATTGTCCATTTTGTAAGCACCGTATTTCTAGACTGGGTTCGTAAGGATCGTAGGTTACGTAGGTGGGAACTTGGAGAATCTTTTCGTAATAATAGAGTTTACCGTAGGGTGGAGTTGAGCGGACTGATAGTTCTCCACCTTCTGTGTCTGAGAGAAATTCCATCACTACAGCGACAGCAGCGCCTTCTAAATTGGGGGTATAGCTGCGACGAACTACATTTGTTCCCACAGACTGTACTTGAGGTACGTAAAACCAATCTGGGGCTTTAACGACAATTTTTTTGTTGACTGTGGCTACAAGACCAAAATTAGAGCCAATCAGCATCTGGGGTTGGATGCGTGCTGTGCTTCCCAAACCATCGGTAAGCGCAGCAGCGATCGCGGGTTGTTGAATATTTTCCACTGGATCGTCTGGTAAAATGAAGTCGGCTGGAAGTGCTTCCCAAGTAACAATTGGTTCTTTTTGGATGGGGTTAACTTGTAGAACCATAAAATTACTCCTAATATCCATGCACAGTATATAATTATTTTTAACAAATCTTCGGTCAGTAGTGCTTTTAAGCTTAAAGGTAAAAAAAATGTTCGTGTTAATTATAGTTTTCAGCGATCGCTAACCTTAAAAAAACATAAAAATTTATCCAAAATATTCTTAGTAATATATTATACTTCTGAGATATTTTGTTAAACTTAGCTAAAAAAATTTAGATGCTAGAGTTTTTAATCGCTTGGGGTGTTGCTAACGTCGCAGGTTTTATTTTTAAACCAATTCTAGAAAAAATTGCGAATTTAGCTATAGATGCTTTAGAAGATTACGTTAAAGATTTCTTTAGTGTTTGTATTAAAGACAAAGTTGATCTAGCTAAAGAAATTTCTTTGAAGAATGCTTTCGGTAAAGCTCTGAAAGAATTTTTAGGATTGGTACAGCAGGAACTAGAAGATAATGAAATCGAAGGAGATGAAATCAATAGTTATCAAGCTTCATTAGATAATTTTGTTCTTAATGCAGACGTTCTTAAACAACTGGGTAAACCTTTTCAAAAAGCATTAGGGGTTACTACATCAGAAATTGATAATCAAACTATTGATGCTGGAATACTAATACAGGCTTGGAATAATCTTAATTTAAGAACTTTACCAGCAGATTTTAATTGGCAGCAGCTTATCAAACGATATGTTAAAAAAATCGATTATATCTTACAAGATTCTGACGAATTAAGGAAACTATTAGATTCACAAAATCTGTCAAGAATGCGAGAAAGTTTAGAACAACTTACCCCTGTTTTACCAGATTTTGATTTCCATCGTTATCAATTAGGGTTGCTTACTGCTTATAGCAAACTCAGGCTGGAAAGTTTGGACACTAGCGGATGTAATTACAGCCTCGATTTATGGAATATATTTGTGCCGCAAAATGTATGTGAGCAGTTAGCGACACCAGCAACTAACGTTTCAGTTTTGAATATACTTAATGACTCGAAAAAAAATTATAAGTACACTGTTATATTAGGAAATCCTGGTTCTGGTAAATCTACTCTAGCCCAATATAGGGCATTAGAATGGGCAAGGACAACAATTAATTCCTTAAACATCCAAGAATTACCCTTATTGATTGAATTACGCAACTATATTGAAAATCGTAAAAATTCGCAATGCCACAATTTTTTGGAGTATTTCGAGAGAGCAAGTGGTGTACTTGGCGGAACTCTTAATCAAAAAGAATTAGAACAATGGCTGAAAACTCAGCAAACAATGGTGATATTTGATGGCTTGGATGAGGTACTCGAACCAGGAGAAAGGGAAAATGTGGTTATTGATATTATTAACTTTGTTACAACCTATGACAAAGCACGAGTTTTAGTTACATCTAGGGTAGTTGGTTACGAGCAGCAGCGTCATCGATTTAGAGATGCAAATTTTCGTCACTTCATGTTGCAAGATTTAGAACAGGAGCAAATTGAGGGATTTATTACTCAATGGCATAAATTAGCTTTTGCAGATCAACATGAAGGAAATACAAAACGCGATCGCTTATTAAAGTGTATCGAAAATTCTCGCACATTTAGAGAATTAGCGGGTAATCCTCTGCTGCTGACAATGATGGCAATTTTGAATCGACATGAGGAATTGCCAAGGGATAGAGCAACTCTTTATGAACACGCATCAGAGGTGTTATTGCACAAGTGGGATGCAGAGAGAAAATATCTACCAGACCAGACCAGATTAGAATATTACGACAAAAAAGAAATGTTGCGTAAAATTGCTTACAAAATGCAATCAGATGCAAATTTTATCGGCAATAGTTTAGTTATCAGTAAAAATGCGTTAGAAACAATTCTGACTGAATATTTAAAAGCTAAAGAAATTAATGAACCTTATTTACAAGCTAAGTCATTACGCGAACAGCTAACAAATCGTAGTTTTATATTGTGTTTTCTCGGAGGAGATACTTATGGCTTTGTGCATCGAACTTTTTTAGAATATTTTTGTGCTTCGCATTTTATTTGCGAATATGAACATGAACGTACTATATCTTTGGATGAACTGAAACAAAGAGTTTTTGTTCAACGATGGACAGATGCGGCTTGGCGTGAGGTGATCATTTTAATTACTGGCAAAATTCATCAAAGGTTTGCTGCGGAACTTATAGATTGTTTAGCAGAACAAAATGGACAAGAACATGGTTTTGAGAATTTATTGCTTGCAGCAGAATGTCTGCAAAATCTGAGAACTCGTTCTTTGATTAGAGAAACAGACCAAAGACTGCTTGACAAAATTAAAAATTTGCTTAAAACTCAACCAGAGGTTACAGATGAAGTGCGTCAAAGGGCTATTGGGATTATTAAAGATACTTGGAAAGATGACTCGTAAACATTACTGTGGTTGCAAGCGTTAGCTCAGTAATAGGTTGTTTGAAAAGTATTTTACTGTGACTTTAGACACTTTCAAATCCCTCCTAGCCTTAAAAAGGGGGGAACCGGAATTAAAGCCCTGCTTTTTAAGGGGGGTTGGGGGGATCGATAACGTTTTGCTACCAACAAGAGGACTTTTCAAACATCCTCTAAAATAGAGTTAGAGATATGGAGTTAGGCTATTGATGCTAGACTGGCTAGTTGTTTGGGGAGTCACAAATGCATTCGGGTTTGTCTTTAAGACTCTCCTAGAGAAACTGGCGCGAGAAGATTTAAAAAAATATACCCAAAACTTTTTCGCTCAAATTCTGCGAAATTTTCCTTCTGATATAGGAATTCGACAGAAAGAAAGGTTAGAAATTGTTTTTGGCCAAGCTTTGAAAGAATTTTTGTTGCAGGTTCAGCAGCAATTAGAAGATGCAGAATTGTCTGAAGCAGAACTCAAGCAGTATATTGACTCGTTACAGCAGTTCATTCATCAAGAAGCTGCATTATTGGAATTAGGAAAGCCATTTTTACCAGATGCGATACCCGATGCTGATACTTTAGCTGCAATTTGGGATGAATTAAAATTACTTCCGCTACCTGCTGATTTTAACTGGCAAAGTTTAACCAGACGATATACTAAAAAAATTAAGGCAATTCTGCGAGAATCCGATGAATTAGATTTCATCCTAAATGCTCAAAATATTGCAGTCATCCAGCAAAACATCCAAGAAATTGCTGGGATTGTACCTGATTTTGAATTGATGCGTTATCGTGCAGAAATTCAAAAAGTTTATGGACATTTGAGGCTCGATTCCTTTGATACTTCAGGTTACAGTTACAGCTTAAAGTTATGGAATATGTTTGTAGCTCAAAATGTGCGTGAGGTGAATGAAGCCTTACCACAAGTTTATGAGTTACCCAAAGAACATCTGGAACGGCTTCAAAGAAGTGGACAAGTCGAAGAAGATTTTGATATTCAGCCAGAAATTTTAGAACAATACAAAAGGTCTTACGCTCAACAATCTAGCCGTTCTGTATTAGAAGTAATTGACGAATCACAAACTGGCAAATATTTAGTAATTTTAGGCGATCCTGGTTCTGGTAAGTCTAGTTTATTGCAATATTTAACATTACAATGGGCAGAAACTCCAATTCAGGATATATCATCATTATCAATTCCCTTGCTGATTGAACTCCGCACTTATGTACGAAGTCGAGATAATCAAGAATGCCGGGATTTTCTAGAGTTTTTTCAGCAAGGAAGCGGGTTTATTTGTTCTCTGAATCAATATCAACTTGATAGTTTGCTCAAAACTGGCAAGGCATTTGTAATGTTTGATGGGTTAGATGAGGTATTTGAACCAAGTAAACGAGAAAAAGCTATTACAGATATTATTAATTTCACTCATAACTATCCCTTAGTACGAGTGCTAGTGACTTCTCGCGTCATTGGTTATCAGCCTCAAAGATTGCGAGATATTAGCTTTCGGCATTTTATGCTGCAAGATTTAGAACTAGAACAGATTCAGGAGTTTATTAACCGTTGGCACAATTTTGCTTTTAGTGACCCCTTAGAAAAGCAAAGAAAAAAAGAACGCTTAGAAAGAGCAATTCAAGATTATCCAGCAATTCGCCAACTTGCTGTTAATCCTTTGCTGCTAACAATGATGGCAATTCTCAATCGCAATCAAGAACTACCAAGAGATAGATCAGAACTCTATAGCCAAGCGTCACGAGTGCTGTTGCAGCAATGGGATTTAGAAAAACTTTTGATTCAGGTAGAATCGGCGACTATTGATTATAAAGATAAACAAGGGATGTTACGTCAAGTTGCTTACAGGATGCAAACCAGTGAAAAAGGTTTAGCAGGCAACTTGATTAATAAGGATGATTTAGAAAATATTTTAATTGACTATTTATATAGTATAGAAGTTCATCAAGGACAAAAAATAGCCCAATTGATCATTGAGCAACTCCGAGAGCGCAATTTTATTTTATGTTTCTTGGGTGCAGATTACTATGCCTTTGTGCATCGGACATTTTTAGAATATTTCTGTGCTTGGGAGTATGTCTGGCAGTTTGAGAAGGAACGCAGTATTACAATTGAGTTTCT
>NZ_DASQZC010000527.1:0-13905 GCF_035638895.1 Nostoc sp.
CCTTGACCATTGCGACCAATGAAGAGATGCGATCGCGCCACTAATCTATTTTCCTCCATCAAATCTGCTCCCTCAATCCGTTGGCGGCGCAAACTAAACCCGCTACCGCCACAAACAATCCAGTGGATATGAGAATCAGCGTGTCCTGTATCCATTGTCTCCAAGTGTTCCAAGCAGTGGGCGTGACCGTTTAATACCAAATCGACCAAAGGACGCCCCTGAGTTAGGGAACCTATTTCTTTAGCTACCGCATCCAGCACACCACGGAGGCGATCGCGAATTATCAGAGTTTGTGCTTGCTGCCACTTTGTCGCTTCAGTTACATAAGGTGGATGATGGAAATAAATCACCCTTCCTCGAACTTCAGAGTTATTCCAAGATTCAATTAATTTTTGCTTGAGCCAGTCTAGTTGTTCAGTGTCAGTCAGCGTTGTTTTATCAGCAGCTAATTGCTTGTCGATATCAACAATAATTTCTTCAATTTGTGACACATTGGCGTGGTAGTCGTCTAATTGGTCGGCTTCGCTGGGGTTTTCTGGACGAAGCTTGGCTGAGGTTTCAATGATTTGCTGCTTTTCTTGCTCTAAATCTTCACGACGTTTTTCTAAAATTCTGCGCTCGGCATTGCCTTGTTTTGTTTTAGGCAGCGGTGGTGGATCGTTAAATGTATTTGAATCCAAGGCAAAGAAATCAATACCGCCATAGCGAAAAGTGTAGTAGCGATTGGGAAGGCGAGTAAAGTGCCCAGGTTCATAGCTGAGACAATAACCTGTATCTGTCTTGGCTGTGTAATACTGATTTAAATGATTATTTAACTCTCCTGGAAGCTGAAACGCCTGAAGATAGTCCATAAATGCCCGTGCGTAGGCTTCACCCGTTCGTGAGCCATGCAAGCCTACATCTAGGTCTAAGCGCGATCGCAACAGGCGGCGAATGGGTAATGTTGTCAGAGAGGCCAAGCTCAATAGAATCGGCAAGTTATAGTAATCATGATTTCCCAGTACAGGTAAAATGGGCAGCTTAAAAATCATCTGGTCATAAGCAATCCGTTGGGGATGCTCTCCCCCCAAGAGAAACTCTCGATAAGGCTGGATGAAATTCTGCTGATAGTATTCACTCGACCCTACTAAATAGATCACATCCCCGGTATGCAGCATAAAACGGCATTCGCTGTGATGGGGCAACATAAGTTCAGCCACCTTTCGCTGGGGATTGTGTCCTCGGTGCTTGCCGGAACCACTATCACCTACAACTAAAAATGAGAACTCAGAATTGTCTGTTTGGCCATCCTCTAAAACCAGCCGAGTTTGGTCAATGTTCCGTTCTACAATTAACGGATCTTGCCACCGTACCCGTTGATTCATTTTACGGATTTTGTTAGCGATCGCTGGATCAGATACAAGTTTCAATGCAACCTACTCCTGAATTTTCAATTAGGAATCGGGCAAGAGTAATTTCTCACTGGTTATTCTCCCCTTGCCTCCTCTGCCTCCTCTGCCTCCTCTGCCCCCCCTGTCGTGTCTTTCATCTCAATAGTCAGATTAGGGAGTCCCTCTAGTTTTTCGGTAGGCTCAACTTCTTCTACTAATGGCACAAAAATGTTCAAACCTGCTGGTACACACTTAATTTCTACTGGAGTTGTGCCCACGATTTCACCATCTAGAACAACCTTTTGCGGTGGCTTAGTTGTAATTTTAAATTCTTTGGCTCGCAGGAAGCCAATATCATTCCGATCAACAGCGTTACCTGTAGAAGCCGTTTGGAATAGATGAAATGTAGCTGCGATCGCTCCTGCTTTGTTAGCTGGAGCTACAATCGTCAAATCTAGCAACCCATCATCATAAATCAGACCTGCTGGGCCTTGAGCCAAAACTGAAGTAGGAGGCGCGGCATTTGCTACTGTAACTGCACAGGCACTAGTTTTAATTATCCTGTCTTCTGTTTCAATTTCAACATCAAAGTTTTTTAAGTTTCTCAGTTGCTGAATTCCAGCGAAAACGTAGGCCATCATGCCAAAGCGATTCTTAGCGTCTCGGTCTGCCAATTGTACAGTTTCAGCTTCAAAGCCAATACCTGCCAAGAGTACCATTGGCCGATCGTTGCAATAGGCTACGTCTACATGGCGGGTTCCTCCCTGCAAAATTGTTTCACACGCACCTGCGATCGTGTCAGGAATTCCTAAAGCTGTGGCAAAAGCGTTTGCTGTTCCTCTAGAAATAATTCCAAATGGAATATCAGTACCTACTAGAGCCGTTGCTGCCGCAGAGAGAGTGCCATCTCCCCCCGAAGCAATGATTGCATCTACTCCCCTCGCTACTGCTGCATTAGCCAGTTGATCAGCGTCGATTTCTTCAGTTGTGAGATAAATATCTAGGTCAATTTCTGGCTCTAATATTGCCCGAATTTCTGCCAGTTCTATATCTGGGTCACCCTGACCCGCAACTGGATTGAAAATGAGGCAGGCGGAACGATTCATAAAATATAAAGGCTAAACTTAGATCATTAAAATACCAACTTCTTTTTAGCATTCTTGTGAAATTTCGGCTTCCTTCTGGCGGCTGGTTTACATTTTGTAAGAAGTTTAGAAGTCTTCTGCGTCAGAACCAATGCTGATGCGTATTTAAGTATCTTTTGTCTTTATTGAAACAAGAAAATTTTTGCCATGCGTCAATTATCACTAGTTTTAGCAAGTATGCTAACTCTCAGCACTTTAAATACTCCCACCGTGACAATAGCAGATACAGCGCATGATTTACGGGAGATGCGCTTAGTTCAAAGGGTCAACTGCAATAATCCTCAAACTCAAATAGCAATTAATGAATGCGCGAAGTTGTCTTATCAAAGGGCAGATAAAAAACTGAATCAAGCCTATCAACAATTGCTACCTACCTTAGAAAGGTCTAGGAAACAGAAATTGATTGCTGCACAACAAGCTTGGCTCAAGTTCCGAGATACCAACTGTGAGTTTGAAAGAACCAGATATGAGGGAGGAAGTATTGCCCCTAGCATTTATTCTGGTTGTCTAGAAAATACTACAAAGCTGCGTACCCAGCAATTACAGGAATATCTCAAATCTGACCCTTAAAAAGTCGAATAAAACCGCAACGCCAGAGGTATTAGTAATTAGTTCAAGAGAAACCACGCCCACAAAGGACGTAGTTTAAATTAGTTTGATATTAATAAGATAATTTAAACTCTCGACTGAGCGATCGGCAAACGTTTTACGCCCAAGCCCTAACTGAAGCTGAAGTTGCTCACTCTGCTTTCATCTTTAACCAGCCAAATAGCTGTTCTACTGTCAAATTTAAATCAACACCATCTAGAACAGCCAACCTATCTCCTTTATGACAAAATTCTGGTTGTTGATGTGGTTGAAAAACCAGAACTGAGCGGTCATCGGGATCAATCAACCATCCCAGATCACAACCATATTTTAAGCAGTGCAATATATTGCTGGTAACTCGATTGGAACTCTGATCTGGAGAAAGAATTTCAATTGTCCAGTTCGGAGCAATTAGCACATCATCTACAGGTTCTCCGTTATCGTCAAACTCAATTTGTTGCCAACGGATAACCGCCACATCTGGAACAATTGACCGACTACCAAAAGTACAACGCAACTCTGGAAAAGCATAAGCGATTTGCCTCTTTTCTGTAACTTGATTAATTCCATCAATCAACTTAGCCTGAAGTCGGGAGTGGCGGGTTTTCGGCATTGGTTTTAGGATAATCTCACCATCAATATAAAGGCTTGCAGGCTTTGTTTCTGGTAACTTCAGAAACTCCTCTAGAGTTAGAGATGCAGATTTTGCAACACTCATAATTTCTGCTACTCCGAAAGTCTTACATCAAGTTTATAGCAGTTTTCAATCGATGTACCGTGCATTTTATTGTCTTCGAGTGATAAATATAGCAGCTTGTACCGTAATAATGCTGTATTAAGTAGTACTGTTTGAGATTCCTAGAACCAGCTTTAGGTAAAGAATTGTAATTCAAAATCCAAAATCCAAACTCCAAAATTGGTATGAGTCCCTGACTACGGTAGTCTAGATGAGAGTGAATTTATCGCCTGCGATATTATATTGTTTTATGACTTCAGTTGTTTCTAGCCCTCCACGCACTATTCGGATTGGTTCACGCAAAAGCCAACTTGCTCTGGTTCAGACCTACTGGGTACAAGAGCAACTCCAGAAAAGATTCCCTGATATCATTTTTGAAGTCCACACCATGTCTACCCAAGGCGATAAAATCTTGGATGTAGCATTAGCTAAGATTGGCGATAAAGGACTTTTTACTAAAGAACTTGAAGTTGGAATGCTCAATCAGGAGATTGACTTTGCCGTTCATTCTCTCAAGGATCTGCCGACTCACTTACCTGAAGGATTAACACTAGCAGCAATTACAGAACGGGAAAATCCAGCAGATGCATTAGTGGTGCATGAAAAGCACAAAGATAAACAAATTGATACATTGCCAGAAGGTGCAGTAATTGGTACATCTTCGCTGCGGCGGTTAGCACAGTTACGTCATCACTTCCCGCACTTTACCTTTAAAGATGTTCGGGGAAACTTGATTACACGGTTGGCAAAACTGGATGCAGGCGAATACGATGCTTTGATTTTGGCCACAGCAGGGTTAGAGAGATTGGGAATGGGCGATCGCGTTCATCAAATTCTCTCCAAAGAAATCTCTCTCCACGCCGTAGGACAAGGAGCTTTGGGTATAGAATGCCGTGCTGATGATAATGAAGTGCTATCTCTACTCAAAGCGATCGAACATCCCGAAACACGCGATCGCTGTCTCGCTGAACGGTCTTTTCTACGCTCTTTAGAGGGCGGCTGTCAAGTACCTATTGGTGTAAATACAGAAATATCTGGTGATAATTTGACCTTAACCGGGATAGTCGCCAGTGTAGATGGTCAAAAGTTCGTCAAAGATACCGTCACAGGGATTGCCAATAATGCTGAAGGGCTAGGCATAGAACTAGCCCAAGTGTTGCGGCAACAGGGAGCGCAAGAAATTTTATCAGAAATTTTTGCGGTGATTCAGCGCGGTTCTTAAGCAATTGGGCAGTCCGATGTGATTAGATAAGAATTGATCGCCGTTGCACCAAAGATGTGCCAGACGCGACAAATCGCGTTGGTCGGGATCTTAGAGTTAATTTGACAATATAGACAGAATCAGGGAAGCAAAAATTACCATGCGGATTCTATTTGTTGCAGCAGAGGCAGCACCCATTGCCAAAGTAGGAGGAATGGGTGATGTTGTTGGGGCATTACCCAAATTTCTGAGAGAAATGGGGCATGATGTGCGGATATTCTTGCCTTACTATGGCTTCCTGCCAGACAAAATGGAAATTCCTAAAGAACCCATCTGGCGCGGCTCTGCGATGTTCCAGGAATTTGCTGTTTATGAAAGCGTTCTGCCTGGTACTGATGTTCCCTTGTACTTATTTGGACATCCCGCCTTCCTACCCCGCCACATTTATTCTGGAGAAGGTGAAGACTGGCGGTTCACATTATTTTCCAATGGTGCAGCCGAGTTTGCTTGGAATTACTGGAAACCGGAAATTATGCACTGTCATGATTGGCATACGGGGATGATTCCCGTGTGGATGCACCAAGATCCTGATATAACCACAGTCTTTACCATTCATAATCTGGCTTATCAAGGGCCGTGGCGTTGGTACTTAGAAAAAATTACTTGGTGTCCCTGGTATATGCAAGGACACAACGTTATGGCGGCGGCGGTGCAATTTGCCAATAAGGTAAATACAGTTTCGCCCACCTATGCCGAGCAAATCAAGACACCTACTTACGGTGAAACATTAGAAGGTTTGCTGTCTTTTATTAGCGGTAAATTATCTGGGATTATCAACGGTATTGATACTGAAGTTTATAACCCAGAAAATGATAAATATATTGCTCAAACCTTTACTGCTGATAGCCTGGAGAAACGCAAAGCTAACAAAATTGCTTTGCAAGAAGAGGTAGGATTAGAAGTCAACTCCAAAGCGTTTTTAATTGGGATTGTGACCCGATTAGTGGAACAAAAAGGCATTGATTTGATATTGCAAATCCTCGATCGCTTCCTCTCCTATACAGATGCACAGTTTGTTCTTTTAGGGACAGGCGATCGCTACTATGAAACTCAGATGTGGCAATTAGCATCCCGCTTTCCCGGACGCATGGCAACTTACTTACTGTATAACGATGCCCTGTCTCGCCGCATTTACGCTGGTACTGATGCTTTCTTAATGCCTAGTCGTTTTGAACCTTGCGGCATCAGCCAAATGATGTCTTTACGTTACGGTTCTGTGCCTATTGTCCGCCGCACAGGTGGATTAGTTGACACCGTAAGCCATCACGACCCCGAAAATGCAGCAGGTACCGGTTATTGCTTTGACCGCTATGAACCGCTAGACCTTTTCACCTGTATGATCCGGGCTTGGGAAGGCTTCCGTTTTAAACCACAATGGCAAGAACTACAAAAGCGGGGCATGAGTGAAGACTTTAGTTGGTATCAATCTGCCAAAGAGTACGTGAAGTTGTACAGGTCAATTTACGGTTTGCCAGAAGAAGAGGAGACACCACAACCAGAGTTAGTTTTAAACGAAGCGATCGCTAATAGCAAATCATAAATCTCTGTAGGTGCGTACAGATGTATCATACGTGCCAACTCTAATTTTTGGGACTCATGATAGCATTTTCAGATTAGCCTGATATCTGAAGCTGCTAATCATGAGTTTTTTTGTTTCTCAAACAATTTTTTTGTAACTATGTCCAATTTTTAGTGTCCCCAGATAACAAATCAGAAACCTTTGTTGTAGTTACTGCTTTTAAATATAGGGATAGTTTGAATAGAACCAAGTTCAACCCAAGCTACAAATATTTTATTTTTTTAGATTACTCAAATACGATCGCCCTTGGGAACCAGATATTTTGCACATATTCTTGGCGCTTATTATAGTTGTATTTGTATTTTTATATGCGGTCGTCATCGCACATTTTACTGAGGCAAAAACAAGCAAATTTAGAAATATAATTATGTCTTGGATAAAAAACAGAGCTTTAAATCAAGCTTAACTGCTATGTCGAGCAAATCAAGACGCCTACTTATGGTGAAATCTTTCCCGGACGCATGGTAACTTACTTTATAGCAATCCGATAGCGTTCGCGTAGCGTCTCCCCTTGGGAGAAGCGGTAGCGAGTCAGACGCTCCTGCGTCGCTAACGCTGCGCTATCGAGCGTCTTTGATTTCTGAATCACTCGTAAAGGTAAGGGACTGGGGACTGGGAAGAAGGAATACAGCACTTACGGCAGCTATGAGGTACATCCTAAAAGCTGAAAGCGATGATAGGAGACGGGCAAGGAGAAAACTATATTGCATAATAGCCGGAAGTGCTGTAAAGGTGTACTGAGTTTTGTTTAAAAATCAAATATGAGTCCTATATATTCACACAAATATTACAAATCATTGGTTTTGCGTTGCTTTCCCGCCCTGCAATAAATTGCGGGCTGATAGCTAAAGTGCGTTTAAACGCACTGAAATTAAATAAATTAAGATGGATTGGGGCTGATGAGTTAGACTCCCTACCAATTCGCCAGCAGTATCATTAATTCTGGGGCTATCTTCTAAAGAAGACTGATTGAGTCCACTTGAGTGGACTTGCGCTATTAGCCAGATAATTCATTCTCTGGCGGGAAAGAGCGCAGGTGCAAAATATAACTTATAGAATTCGAGTGAAGAGATTCCCAAAAAAGACTTGTAGATTCAGTTGATGTATGCAGTTACCAATTAATGAACTGTTCCTCTCAATGATTCAGCATCAACGGGTTTAATTAAGTAAGTCTGCAATAGATGCCCAACAATGGAGGCTATCAAAGGTAATTTTTGGCAGAATTTTACAACTGGTGAACGAGCGCTGTTGTTAATCTCTACTAGTTTCAAATTAAGGTCAGAACACTTTTCCAACCGCCGGAAGAACTCTGGGTGATTTGTATTCAAAATCAAAGGAAATGCCCCTGCGGCGGTGTTATTCGTCTCTTGAATGACTCTGGTATTATATTCGCGCGGATCTATCCCAATGGATTGATAAAACGTGGCGCGTTCAAATACTGTCAAGGTGTGAGTAGCAAAAACACTCAGCAAAAAGAAACGTACCCATAATCTAGCTCTCCAATTATTCCATAGTTGAGGTTGCGATCGCAGCAGCGCTTTGAAAAAATCTCCATGTCGATTTTCATCCTGACACCAACTTTCAAACTTACGGAATAGTGGATAAATTTGGTGTTCTGGATGTTTCTCCATGTGGCGATACACCAAGATGTAGCGCCAGTAGCCAATTTTCTCAGACAGATAGACTGTGTAAATAATCCACTCTGGCGGAAAGAAGGTATAAGTGCGATTTTTGGTTAAATAACTTAAGTCGAGGGAAAGATTAAAATCTGCCATTGACTTATTTAAAAATCCCGCATGGCGTGCTTCATCCCGTGCCATAAAATTAAAAGCATCCGCCAAAATCGGGTTGCGGTTTTTCAGACGGCGTGATAATTCTTTGAACAGCAGAAACCCAGAAAACTCTGAGGTGCAAGAACGTTCCAAAAAGTCAATAAAGGCGGCGCGCGTTTCTCCATCAATGTGATCCCAACACTGCTGAAATTCTTCATCACGGACAAAGTGATGACGGTTATAGTCAGCTCGTAACTCCTCTACAATTGCCAGTAACTCGGCTTCCTGGGACGAAATATCCAATTGCGCCGCAGCTTCAAAGTCAGTAGTATAAAATCGGGGTGTTAATAATGTTTCTTGAACAGGGGCTTTTACACCTGGTTTTAGCAACTCAGGTTGTGAGGTTTCCAGAGACTTAACCATAAGAATCCTTTGATTATTTCATCCTTTAAATGTTATCTAAGCATAAATAGTTGTTTGTAGACATCAGTTAAATTATTGAGAGTAAATTGTGAGAAATAAACTTATTACCCGTTGTTTTAGGAGAGTTTAAATGCTTATTCCACAATCAGTTTTGTTACCACTCAAGTGGGATGTGACTAAGCGTGAAAATCAGAAAAACATAAATAAATACTAATATCTTTATAGTTATATATAAATTAATAGTTAAATAATCTTAGGAGAAATAAAAATAGCTGGGATCTACATCGGCAGTGTTACTTGCCAGATAGAGTGATGCAGATCCTCTCTAAACCTAGAATAACAATCTTTTAGCTGGCACTGGCAGGCATCCTGAGTCGGTGACTGCCCAAAAACCTTGCCCTTGAACATGAAGGAAGCAACAATGAGTAGTAATCTAGCCATCAAACTGCGCTCTGGAACTCAACAAGCCCACACCTCAGCAGAAAATGTGGGATTCATGAAATGTTTTTTGAAAGGAGTTGTGGATAGAGACTGCTTTGCCAAGTTCTTAAGCAACTTGTATTACGTCTACAGCGAACTAGAAGCAGCATTAAAGAGCCATTTAGAGCATCCTGTGATTAGTGCGGTTTACTTTCCAGAACTTAATCGCCAATCTTCGCTCGAAAAAGACATGGTGTTCTATTATGGGGATAATTGGAGGGAGCAAATTATACCCTCACCCGCTACTCAAAAGTACATTGACCGCATTCGGGAAATTTCTGCTATTGAACCAGCCTTATTGCTAGGTCATGCCTACACTCGCTACATGGGCGATCTTTCTGGGGGTCAAATGCTACAAAAAGTTGCTCAGTCAGCCTTGAAGCTTTCTGGCTATGAAGGCACATTCTTTTACAATTTTGAGCAAATTCCTGACAAAAAGGCATTTAAGGATATGTATCGTCAGGCATTAAATGAATTAGCAGTTGATGATATAACAGCAGAACGGATTGTTGTAGAAGCTAATAATGCCTTTGGGTTCAATTTACAGATGGCTCAAGAGTTAGAAGGAAATTTAATTATAGCACTCGGTCAAGTTATGTTTAATAGCCTAACTAATTAGTCATTAGTCATTTGTCATTAGTCATTTGTAATTCTCCCCCTACCTCCTCTGCTTCCCCTGCTTCCTCTGCCTCCCCTACTCCCCACTCCCCACTCCCCACTCCCTACTCCCCTCATTCATTGGAAAGCAACTCAATGGTTTTTCTATTACCTGGTGTCAAGTTTGATCTGGATTTGATTCAAAAGTACGACACTCGCGCACCTAGATACACCAGTTATCCGCCTGCTACAGAGTTAAGCGAAACATTTACTGAAACTGATTTTAAGGCCGCGATCGCAGCCTCGAATCAACGCAAAACTCCTATAAGTCTATATTTCCATATCCCCTTTTGCCAAAGTGCTTGCTACTTCTGCGGCTGTAACACGGTAATTTCCAACAACAAGAATATTGCCAAACCTTACGTAGAATCTTTGGCTCAAGACATTAAAAATACCGCAGCTTTAATCGATCCAGATAGAAAAGTGCTGCAAATCCACTGGGGAGGCGGTACTCCTAATTACTTGGATCGTGACCAAATAGAATTTTTATGGAAAAACATCAATCGCCATTTCAACATCGATCCACAAGCAGAAATCTCAATTGAGATTAATCCTCGCTATATTGATAAAAATTACATTTTCTTTCTGAGAGAAATTGGGTTTAACCGTATTAGTTTTGGCATTCAAGATTTTAATAGCCAAGTTCAAGTAGCTATAAATCGTGTCCAGCCACAAGAAATGCTATTTGATGTTATGAGTTGGGTTAAAGAAGCTAAGTTTGAAAGTGTGAATGTAGACCTTATTTATGGTTTACCTTATCAAACCCGTGAAACATTTCGGGAGACGTTGAAAAAGACTGTTGAGTTAGACCCTGACCGAATTGTTGTCTTTAACTTTGCATATATACCGTGGATCAAACCTACACAAAAAAATATTCCTCAAGAGGCGCTACCCGCAGCAGAGGTAAAGTTAGAAATTCTGAAAATGACCATTGAAGAATTGACGAATAACCAATATCTATTTATTGGAATGGATCATTTTGCTAAAACTAATGATGAACTAGCGATCGCTCAACGCAATGGCACTCTCAAGCGCAATTTCCAGGGCTACACTACCCACGCTGAGACAGAACTGTTTGGTTTTGGTTCTACATCCATAAGTATGCTAGAAGATGCTTATGCTCAAAACCACAAGGAATTAAAGGATTATTATCACACAATTGCAGCAGGTGCTTTACCTGTTAGCAAAGGTATCAAGCTTACTCAAAATGACATCATCAGACGGGATGTGATCATGGGTATTATGTCTCACTTTCATTTGCATAAGCAAGATATTGAAAATAAGTATGATCTCAATTTTGATGAATATTTCTCTGAGGAACTAGAGGCGTTAAAACCACTAGAAGCCGATGGTCTAGTTAGTTTATCAAAAAATCAGATCCAGATTACAGATATCGGTAGATTACTAGTCAGAAATATTGCCGTCATCTTTGATACTCACACAAGAACAAGAGAGACAAAATTTTCTCGTGCTATTTGATACCACTTTTACAAATGTCAGCTACATATTATCCCCTGAATCTACCTTGAAAATCACGATTGAGGGGATTTAAGTAATTAGGACTTAGGCATCAGGTGTCTATAGTGGTAATTTGCCTGCTGAGGGCAAAAGCTACTACTAATCCCGTGTCTAATACCAATTTAATGTGAAGCTGCATAGAAAAGAGCTTCTAGGATAAAGTTATAAGAAGAGACAGAAATTACTTGCTCAAAAGTAAGTTGGTCGAATATCTCTTGGATGCTTTCGCGTAAAGCTTGTAAAGAAGAGAAAAGTTGATTTTTGAGAGGTTTCTTGAGAGCTTGCCAAAGCCTTTCTTTCTTGATTGAGTTCAGGAGCCGATGGTGGTTGAAATAGAGGAATAATAAACTCTTGCCAGCTAATCGCTGAACTTGTATGAGCCGGTGCTTGGTCAATCTGTAAAATTGCATAATCCGAGCCTAATTGCACAGATAGCCAATCCAAAAACTGTTGAAAACACTCGCCATCTAGTTTTGGATATTCATAAAGGAAATGATCTCCAGTCAATGGTTCAATTGCACCATAAATCCAAAAGTTATCTCTTGGCCATATCACCTTAACAGTGGGCTTGACTCCGGAAGCTGTAATCACTTTGCCTGTAAGAGTTTTGAGTCCAACCCTTGTTTCATCCTGACACAAGTAGCGAACACACTTGCCAGGTGCGAGATGTTCTTCTAAACAGTTGAGAATGGTGCCGAGTTTTTTTTAAACTCAGATACCAATTTCTCGTCTTGCTTGTGGCTTTGAGGGCGTGGGACTTTCAGTTTTGCTCCTAATCGATATCTCACCCACGCATAAACTGTTGCATACTCTATATCCAGCTTATGTTGGTGTTTCAACCACTCGACTATTTCACCGTAACTACTAAAGCCTTTTCCTGTTTTTAGCTCCTCTTCAAGTGCTGCGATCGCAGCATCATCGATTTTCCGTTTTGCCCCTGGCGCTTTCTTGATTTCTAATAGGCCCGACAGTCCATCAGTTCTGTACTTCTGCAACCACCTTGTCACAGTTGAGGTATCTTTCGCCAAGCGTTTTCCAATTTCTTGCTGCTCCTTAACCTGTCCGCTTTTTATCCACCACAGCATAATAAGTTTTTCTTTCTGGTTTCCCAAGTTAGCTGTTTGTAGACGTTTTTTAAGTTCTTCTTCGCTCTCTGCAATTTCAATCTTAAAAGGGCGGCTCATAGTTATTTTAATTTATCGAGTTTATTTTCTCCATTATATGCAGCTTCATCTAAAATTGGTATTAGTTGATAATCTTTCTTGATAAATATATAGATTACATGATCTTGTAGCTGTTTCCCCATTTTTTAAAAGGAATAAAGGATACTCTTATAGTTTTGATATTATTTCTCAATAAAGTGGTATTGTTAGATCGACTTAAATCTGCTTTGTCAAAGTCACTTGCGTACAACTTTACCTTGTGACCAAAAACAGTACTGGGGACTAGGGAAATTATTGAAAAAGAAGCAAGGGGGAGGGAAAAGAGGAATTGGGACAGGGTGCGCTTTGCTTGGGAAATTTCCCTTTTTCCCCCTGCTCCCTACCCCCTACCTCTTGGTTGAAACACTCACTTTCTTCTCTCTTCCCAATCCCTAATCCCTAGTTCCTCACTGACCAATAGCAGTTTCAGTCACCAGACATTACATGTGTACATGGTGGTGTTAATGAGGATTAATAGTTTACTCAGAGTTTACAAAAGAAAATCAATACGCGTTTTACCCTTAATACTCAGTTTGATACTGGTTTTGTTTGTCGGAAGCCGCACCGTAGCTGTACCAACGAAATCCACAGAGATATTATGGGATACCTATGGTGTGCCGCACATCTACGGTAAAGATGACCAGAGTGCATTTTATGCCTTTGGTTGGGCACAAATGCAAAGTCATGGAGATTTACTTTTGCGTCTCTATGGTCAAGCACGGGGACGCGCAGCCGAATATTGGGGAGAGGAATATCTGGAGTCAGATCGTTGGGTACAGACTGCGGGAGTACCAGAACGCGCTAGTAGTTGGTACAAAGCACAGAGTCCAACTTTTCGTAGTTATCTCGATGCTTTTGCTACTGGGATCAATGCTTATGCAAAACAAAATCCGAAGTTAATTGACGATCAAGTTAAGGTAGTGCTACCAGTCAAGGCAGAAGATGTCATGGCTCACTTACATCGGGTACTCAATTTCACCTTTGTAGTCAATCCTGAACAAGTATTAGACCTGAGCAAACAAAAGTTGCAAGCAGGATCTAATGGTTGGGCGATCGCACCAAGTCATTCTGCCAATGGGAATGCCATGTTGTTAGCAAACCCACACCTACCTTGGTCAGATTTATTTTTGTGGTACGAAGCCCAAATCACCGCGCCAGGGATTGATGCTTATGG
>NZ_DASQZC010000528.1:0-6013 GCF_035638895.1 Nostoc sp.
TGCCGATTTAATTTTGATACCGTGTCAGCCCTCGATTCTGGATCTACGTGCCATAGGCAACACAATTGACTTAGTGAAGCTGGCTAAAAAAACTGCCACAGTCGTTTTGAACTCTGTTCCCACAAGAGGATCACTTGGAGAGGAGGCCGCTGATGCCATCAAAGAGTACAACGTTCCCATCGCCCCGGTTCGTATTTATGAGCGTACCGCTTTTGTGCGATCGCTGGCAGCCGGATTATCAGCACAAGAATATGAGCCAAAAGGGAAGGCTGCGGATGAGATTTGGCAACTCTACAAATGGTTGTGTAAACAAGTTAAGCTGTAAGACTGTTGCATTATATTAATGTAAACTTGTTTATATGTATACACGTTAACTGCGATGGTAAGGAACACGAAGTTAGCCGATTCTCTACGCAAGGCTTCAGAACCGGAAAAATCCACAAAGCCCGTAACAAGTCCAGATGGGGAACCACTGATCAAAAATCCTTCCACTGGAGTCGCGCCCAGTCGTCAAGGTAAGAAGGCGATCGCTGGTCACTTTGATCCGGCCGTATCCAAGCAGTTGAAGCAACTTGCGTTGTCAGAAGATACAACAGTTCAAGCGCTGCTATCCGAGGCACTGAACGATTTGTTTAGTAAGTATGGTCAAAAACCCATCGCGTAAACAGCGATCGCTCCTAGTTCAAATTGGCTCTAACATTCCTCATAGCGGCACAATGGACTGAAACTGAGGAGTAAGACAAACCTTTTTTGGGGATATCGTTTTACCAATGTAATACGCCCTTAACCCTTACTGTGCGCGAGTTTAACCCCAATGTCGTCAAATCCCATTTCCCGACATTTATTTTCCTCAACTGGCGACAGCATAGCCAGGGTGGACGCTACCCCCAACACTTGCTATAGTCCAAAGCAAACCTGTTGCTCTAGATTTTAATGAGGTTAATTGAAATTACGTCTTCATAGTTATGCCCCATTGAAGATTCTGAAGGTAGTACATAAGGAAAATCTGCAATGGTTAATGATAAGCATTATGCTTGGCTGATGAAAGGTGTGCAAGTTTGGAATGAGTGGAGAGATAACAATCCAGAAATAATTCCTGACCTCAGTGAAGCAGAACTTAGCGAAGCTGATCTTAGTGGAGCAGACCTTGATAGAGCAAACCTTAGAGATGCTGACCTCAGCGAAGCAAGTCTCAAAGATGCTAGCCTCAGAGATGCTGACCTCCACAGGGCATATCTCTACAATGCATACCTTGATGGAGCTAACCTCATTGGGGCAAACCTCGGCATGGCTCACCTCAGTGGGGTTAACCTCATAGGATTTGACTTTAGCGAAGCTGATCTTAGCGGAGCAAACCTCATCGAGACTGACCTCAGTTTCGCTAACCTCATCGGGGCAGACCTTAGTGGAGCAGACCTCAGTGGGGCAGACCTCAGTGGGGCAAACCTCAGTGGAGCAAACCTCAGTGGGGCAAACCTCAGTGGGGCAAACCTCAGTTTGGCTAATTTCAGCAGAGCAAACCTAAGTCTAGCTGTTTTAAGTGATGTTGATATTAGTGGGGCTAATCTCAATAAGATTGATCTCGAAGAAAGTAACAGATATGGTTTAGAATTCAGCAGGCCAAACCTCAGTGGAGCAAACCTCGGTGAGGTTTTTCTCGTAAATGCTAACATCAAGTACGCAAACCTCAGTAGTCTTGACTTTAGTTCGGCAGATTTCACCGATGCAGACGTAAGTTATAGTAACCTCAGTGAGGCAAATCTTAGTGGGGCTAAATTAGTTAGAACTCAAGCATTAAGAACAAATTTCACCGCAGCAAATTTTACAGGTGCTTGCTTAGAAGATTGGCATATTAATTCTCATACAAAGCTAGATAGCATTAATTGCCAATATGTCTACTGGAAAAGTGACAAACAAGAGCGCCGCCCCAGTAGCGGAGAGTTTTCACCTGGGGAGTTTAACAAGTTATTTCAAAAAGCGTTAGAAACAGTTGACTTAATTTTTGCTGATGGTATTGATTGGCAAGCATTTCTAACGTCATTTCAAAAACTACAAGTTGAGTGTGGTGGTGAAGAACTATTCATTCAAGCTATTGAAAATAAGAATGATGGTGCTTTTGTTATTCGGGTTAATGTTCCTTGTGACGCAAACAAAGCGGAAATTGAAAACTATTTAAAGCGAGAATACGACTTAGCACTAGTAGCTGTTGAGGAAAAGTACAAATTTCACTTACAAGCCAAAGATGAACAAATAGCAATTTATCGTCAGCAGAATACTGATTTGACGGAAATAGTTAAATCAATGGCTAAAAGACCTATTCAAAATATTATTGAAGTCACAGGTACTATGACTAACAATCAAGGTGGACTTTCAGTTGGCGGTTCTGTCAATAGCAACCTTAACAACGTTCAAGGCGATAACAATAAAGTAGTTCAAGGAGATACAACAGTGACCGGCGATCGCAATATCAACACAGGTGGCGGCAACTATAACGAGCGTATTGAACGCGATTATATTCAAGGGAATTACTACGCTGCTGGACAACCGCAGAGCCTTGCCCAAGCTGCTGCTGAGATTCAGCAATTACTAAAACAATTAGAGCAAACTTATCCTAGCACTACTACATCACAGCAAATGGTAGTAGCAGCAGAAGCCATAAATCGAATTGAAAGTAATCCCACTTTAAAAATACGAGTGATAAATGCTGTCAAAGAAGGAGGGTTAGCTGCATTTGAGAAAGCTATTGATAACCCAGCAGGTGCTTTTATTGTTGGTGCTATCAAAGGTTGGCAGGAAGTAGAAACAAAGGATTAAGGAAACTGAATTAAGAAAATTTTAATTTCATAGTTAGCCGAACCATAGGTCTAAAAATTTGTTTATATAAAAATATGGAAGAGCCTAACCCGTCTGAAAACCGCAATATCAATTACTACTGTCCGCAGTTAAGGAAGAAGTTCATACAATATATTACCCCCTGCTGAATTAGCAAATGCAGAAACATCCTTGCTTAAATCTTTTTTTCTACTAGGATTTCTTTTATCTAATGAATCGCATCCTTTATAGTCCAGTGTCAAGCTTTCTTGCACTCCGTCTTGGATCAGTAAATTAATATCCTCTTCTTCCCAATCCCAAGGATTTTTCATGCTAGTATACAAACCTTATTTTTCATACTAGTATACAAACCTTATTTTTCGATTGATGTCATAAATCTCCCCAATTAAAATTAAGGAAGCGTCGAGCGTTCAGCTTGGTATACTTTTCAGTGTGTTTGATATCACGGTGTCCCAGGAAGTCTTGGATTTCCCTGGTGTTGTAACCCTGATTTACCAGATAGTAGCCGCAAGCATGGCGCATCCATCATGTGACAGTGAACTTTGATATCAAGCCCTGCCTGTGCCGCCAGTCGCCCAATCAGCTTTCGCACCGCAGGAAGGGGTGAAATGGTCTAACGTTTTATTAGATCACAAAACACTTTTGCAATAGCTCTAAGAGTTACGATGGGATCAATGGGATCAAGCCTCCCATCGACGATTATGTGTGGAAGGGGTTTGTGTTTTTCAAATTCTCTTTTAAGATAGTTGCTTAAATACCAAAGCGGTTCGCCGAATTCTTCAGATTCTGAGGCCCCTAATTCAATCAACAGTGAGGTGCGTTTATTAATTTCAAGAGCAACTTTTTTGGCAAATTCGGCATTTTCTAGATAGCTTTCGCCAGTTTCGGGATAAGCATCATACCAAAGTACGTAGAGCGTGGAGGCTAAAGTTCTTCTTTGGCAGATATGGGTCTGAGGAGAATCTAGAAATTCTAGCAGCAATTCTAAATTATTTGGACTAGCAAGCGTCAAATCTTCGTCTTGTTGTGAAAAATGAAGCTTGTCGTTAATAGCCCAAATTTCTAATTGTTGGCGAGACAGTGCGGGACGTGCGTTATAGCCGCTACTAAAATCTGTGGAACCGCATTGGGAACAACATTCAGACCATGCGCGTGTTTCTTCAAATGCTGCGGTTAGTTCATCAAGAAATCGCATTTCTTCATTGCCGCATTTTGCACATGAACGGGTTTGTTCGTATTTTTGAGATTTTATCATACACTGACTAGGCTTTAACCTCAATGAACGACTCAATAAGTTATCAAATATCACTTGCTGTCCGAATACAATAATTGTATCCGCTAACTTTTTTGAGGAGTGGAGCAAAAACAGCTTTCTGTTTTTTCATGTAAAAAGACCAATTATTGATAATAGGTTCTCCACCTGCGTTACTTGATTCAAGCCGAACTCGGACGATTGCTATGTCTCCACCTGATTCAACCCTGAGAATCTAGTTCCGCTTTCGTGTCGCAACTAAATCGAGAGGGCTGTCATAAACGCCGCTTATGATTCTTGCCCCAAACGCTGATTCTCTGGTGAGCAACCATCTCTGCATCGCCATGTAGATTAATAAGCAAAACGTAACTCCCAAGTTTTCCTGCGAACAGCCACGAAATCATCACGTTTTAGGTACTATACGCCGAAATGCTTAACTTTGTCGCTCCTTGTTCAAATTGCTTTCTTGCTTTATTTCCTACTTCTTTATAACCTTCCTCTTCACCTGAGTTCATAAGATTTACTTGAATAGATCGGATGATGAAGGCGAAGATGGGGCAAACAGAAACTTATGTGCGATCGCGCATAAGTTAATTATCGAAAAATAAGTTTTTTTGCTTATAGTATAAACGTACTATACAATGGTTGCATATCTCAAAATTTGAGGACTAAATATGACAAAACCTCGTAAGAATAAACGCAACCAGAAGAATGGATTTGACCCCAAACTCATGACACCACAACAACAGACTCTCAACCGCGAAATCCTCCAACAGTACAACGCTTTTGCAGAAAAAGAGGCAACCTCAATGGGGTTTCTACCCATTACAGGAAGTGAATGCCTTTGGGGTGTTCTTATAGATTTCAAAGCTGGACGTAGTGACAAAAAGGGTTTTAAATGGTTTGAGCAAATGGTCAACAAGTGCAAGTGCGACCCCGAACATTTAGGCAAATTGTACGAATCGATTCACTCAAAACTGGCAATGTACGACCAACTAATGGATAGCGAATGCAAACGTTTAGGAATTTAAATGGTAGATTGCATTCCCATTTAGTCAAACTAAAATTATTTAAAAATAATTCTGTAAAGCTAGTTCATCCTTAGTTAATATTTACACTCAACTGAGGATGAATTAGATTTTTATGATGCTTTGGGTTTAAATGACACTTCTGTGTAAGCATTAGGGGATAAAATACTTCAAACGATCGCTCATGACTTAGTAGAGACAATCCGCCGCAACGTCACGATTGATTGGATTGTAAAAGAAAGTGTCAAAGCGAATCTGCGGAGGTTAGTCAAGCGCCTGCTGCGGAGATATGGTTATCCGCCTGAGAAACAGGAGAAGGCGATGGTGACAGTGCTGCAACAGGCAGAGTTACTGTGTAGGGATTGGGCAGCGTGAGGTTTGATGCCATGTCTGGGCTGCGATCACTCCATAGCATCTGGGCTTTGAAAAAACGGATCACTTTTCCTCTATCATCAGTTGATTGCTATCAAAATTGATATCAAATGGCTGACGACAAGACCCCAGCAAGCTCAATGATTCGTGTTCCGACTGCTTTAATTCCAGTAGTGCGCCAACTATCTAAACTGCACAGAGAGGGACATACAATTTCTGTGCTGCAAGGCTTAGAGGAATTAATATCTAAGTTTGATAGCAAGATTGATATCAATAATTCCGGCAAATTGGATCAGAAGCTAGAAAACCTGGAATCCCATCTCGACACTAAACTAGAAACAATTACCAAGAAGTTGGAACTCATAGAGAGGGCAATAGCTTCTGGTACATACAGCAACACCAGACCTCGAAGACAAGCGCACCCGTACCAACAACCCCAAGTTGAACTCCTTCCCAGAAATAATGAAAGTTTAGCCCAAAGACTTGCTGTAAGCCACCAAAGTCTCATTGCAGAAAGGGAAAACAAGAG
>NZ_DASQZC010000529.1:0-2321 GCF_035638895.1 Nostoc sp.
ATATTACGTCTTGACAGGGAAACGAGAAATTGTCCATAAGATAAGCAGGAAAATTAAGTAAATTACGCCAACTAGCCCAAACTCAATCAAAGGAATATAGGTTACTTCGTAAATTCTGCCCAAGCCGCGTTCAGTTAGCCCATAAACGGCCATTACACTCACTAAAAAGGCTCCGTAGATAGTACGTTTAGTCAAGATACTCACAGGTAGACCGTGGAGTTGAGTAAGTACTAAAATGCCAAGAAAACCAAAGAGAAATGTTGGCCACTTGGTTTGTCCTAACATAAAAGATACAATAACACTATGCAATAACACTGAAATTTCTAAAGTAAATGTCCACCAGCGATTTACATGGGTGCGGTTAAAGATCAATGACGATTGGAGCAGAAGCAAGAACATATAGAGAAAACCAATCAAGTGCCCCAAAGTAGCTTCCATTGGATGATACCAGAAGGTATAGATAGCGGCAAAGGAGAAAAAGTAGCCGTGGTACAGCTTGATAATTTGCAAAAACTGTTGATGAAAGGGAACAGAATTGCCAAAAAACAAACCGCGTCGAGGCGTTTCCAAAATCAGTACGAAGACCAGTAGGAGAACAACCGCACCTTGAGAAGCCCAAATTGAGGTATCTTGAGCTAGAGCATCGTACCAAATATAGGTCTGGAGAAAGTGTAAAGCGATGAATGCACCATTAATAGCAAGCATGAGGTAGTTAATCGGGTGCAACGCTGATTTGTATTTCAACTGCGATGCCTGCGGCGGGCGTAGCCATCGCTGCGCCCACAAGATACACCCCCAGATGCTAAACTGATGCCCAAGGTACATACCCCAAGCCGTCGCCCGACTCCAAAAGGTTGGTTGGGGAAGCTTCCAGTAATACCAGTTTAATCCTTGGTCAGGAAGTTTGATGATGCTTGCAGGAATGCTTCCACCTACCCAAATTGCATAGGTGAGGAGAATGCTTACAAAGATGCCTAAAAATAATACTCGACGACCAGTCATAGTAATTTTAGATTTTAGATTTTAGATTTTGGATTTGGGATTTGGGATTAAAAATCTTTAATACAAGGCTGTTTCAAAAAACTATTAAGTTTTGAAATCAAGATTGTCAGGCGATACGTTCTGTGTTTGGTTCAGATGCACTTTTCATTACTCGCAAACTAAGAGTCAAAGCTACTAGCATTACTAAAAATCCACTCAGAAAAGGAGCAGAACTCCCAAATTTCATAAAACTAACCCCTGCCCAGATTGGGCCACCAATCCGTGCCAACGCAGAGCAAGAACTAGCAATACCTAATATTTGTCCTTGTTCTTCTGGGGCTGTCATTTGGGAAATCAGGCTGTTCAATATTGGTTGGCTAATACTAATTCCCCATGCTACAAGCGTGGTGGCGACCAACAATAAAATTAAACTTTGTGAGAATCCAATTAACAGTAATCCTGAACCTAACCCTAATATCCCCAAAATAAGTAATTTTATTTCACCGAAGTATTTTTTGAGGAATCCGATCAGTCCTCCTTGAATGATTGTGCTGACAATCCCCATGAAAGCAAAAAGATAACTAGTTTGTTGAGGGCCCCAGTTTAATTGCTGCTTAGACCATAAAGCCAATGTAGAGTCCATAGACGCAACAGCAAAGGTAACAAAAAAGTAGATGCCAGCAAGCAAGCAAAACTGTGGACGTTGTGACACTTGTAGCAAGTTCAGCCGTCGCTGACGGTAGCGATGAGCTTGGATTTTGGCTTTAGTCTCAGAATTCAAAGATTCTGGAAGTAATATCAAAGCACAAAGCAATGCTAATAAAGATAATCCGGCTGCGAACAACGATGGTAGATGGAAGTTAGCGTTGTTCCGATCAGACCCGATCAGAATACCTCCAATTGCTGGACCGAGAATAAAGCCAAGGCCAAAAGCTGCTCCAATTATGCCCATGCCACGAGAGCGATTAGCTGGCGTGGTAATATCTGCTATGTACGCCTGAGCAGTACTAATATTCCCTGCCATAATCCCGGCAAGACTACGAGCAATAAATAAAATCCATAATGAGTTGGCAAAGCCTAAGCCTGCGTATGCAATTACAGAACCGAATAAAGTGAGTAGCAAAATCGGACGGCGACCGTAGCGATCGCTAAATTTACCCCATAATGGTGCAAATAAGAACTGCATTAAAGAATAAATAGCTACAAGTAGTGTCGCTTCATTAGGTTTTGCCCCGAATTGTTCAGCATACAAAGGCAGTATCGGTAGGATTATTCCGAAGCCGAGCAAGTCTATAAATACAGTCAAAAATAAGACGAATATAGCCCTGCTATTATTTTTA
>NZ_DASQZC010000530.1:0-8897 GCF_035638895.1 Nostoc sp.
GGGGATGGGGAGACAAGGAGACTTGGGGAATTGTCTCCCCATCCCCAAGTCGTGCGGCAACGCCCAAGGGTTTAAGACCCCCACCACTTTTTGGTGGACTTGAATCAGGTGGGGTCTGAATCCCCATCTGATTTCCTCCCCTTGTCCCCTTGTCCCCTTGTCTCTTTCTTCAATCTTTCTTCCCTCACTCCCTCATCCTCCTCATCTCCCCCTGCCTCCCCTGCCTCTCCTACTCCCCACTCCCCACTCCCCCCTTCTTATAATGTGATTAAACAACTGCGACGGCGAACCCCTCTTGGATGGCTGCAACTGAATCATGAAAAAAGCCGTCTTTTAGTGGCATTGTCAGGGATTGCCTTTGCGGATCTTCTCATGTTCATGCAACTGGGCTTTCAGACTGCGCTGTATGACAGTAACACTAGACTGCATCGCAGTTTGCAAGCAGACATTGTTTTAACCAGTCCCCAAGCCCGTAACTTGCCAAGCTTGTCTACATTTTCTCGGCGGCGACTTTACCAAGCAATGGATATACCAGGGGTGAAGTCAGCAGAACCAATGTATTTCAACAACACAATCTGGAAAAATCCTCAAACACACCGTGAGGCGGGAGTATTAGTTATTGGGTTTAATCCAGATAAGCCAGCCTTTGACTTACCCGATGTTAACCAGCAATTGCAGACAATCAAGCTGCCAGGTGCTGTCTTGTTTGATCGTGGTGCTAGAGGAGATTATCAAAAAGCGATCGCTCAAATTGACCAAGGTAAAACCCTAACCACCGAAATAGAACGGCGCACAATTACCATTAGTGGCTTATTTCAAGTCGGCGCTTCTTTTGGCTCTGATGGCAATTTGATTACCAGCGATCAAAACTTTTTGCGGCTATTTTCTGGGCGACAGTCCAGCAGTGTCAGTTTAGGTTTGATAAAGGTAAAACCAGGTTATGACCCGAAAAAAGTAGCAGCAATATTGAAAGCCTACCTAAAAGATGATGTCAGAGTCTTAACCCACGCCGAATTTATTGAATTTGAGAACAACTTCTGGAGAACAAATTCCCCAATTGGGTTTATTTTCAGCCTGGGTGTATCGATGGGCTTTGTGGTGGGCGTGATTATCGTCTATCAAGTCCTTTCCACCGATGTTAATGCCCATGTTCGGGAATACGCGACCTTTAAAGCAATGGGATATCGCAATTACTACCTGCTAGGTGTGGTGCTTGAAGAATCGTTGATATTGGCAGTGCTGGGCTTCTTACCCGGATTAGGAGTGTCCTTAGCACTTTACCAACTGACTCGCAGTGCCACAAATTTACCCATGTACATGACTGCAATTCGAGCATTGCAGGTATTAGTGCTAACTATCATTATGTGTACAATTTCCGGTGCGATCGCAACCCGCAAACTCCAAGCCGCCGATCCTGCTGATATGTTTTAGAAATGGGTACTGGGTACTGGGGACTGGAAAATATTTCCAATCCCAATTCCCAATCCCCGATCTCCAATTCCCAATCCCCAATCCCCAATCCCCATTCCCCATTCCCCATTCCCCAAATATGCTTCCCGTCATCTCCATCCAGAATCTCGACCATTATTTTGGTCAAGGCTCACTCCGTAAGCAAGTTTTATCTAACATCAACTTGGAGATTAACGTCGGTGAAATCATTATTATGACTGGGCCCTCTGGTTCTGGAAAGACTACCTTGCTGACCTTAGTAGGTGGATTACGTTCTACCCAATCTGGTAGCTTGCGGGTATTGGGACGAGAACTTTGTGGCTCTAGTACTGAACAACTAGTACAGACGCGACGCCGTAACGGTTATATTTTCCAATCACATAACTTGCATGGTAGTTTAACAGCACTCCAAAACGTCAAAATGGCTTTGGAGTTGCATAAACATCTTGGCTTAAAAAAGATGCTAGCTAGATCAGCCCAAATGCTAGAACAGGTAGGATTAGGAAATCATTTACATTACTATCCTGATAAACTATCTGGGGGACAAAAACAACGAGTAGCGATCGCTCGTGCCTTAGTTAGTCATCCTCAAATAATCCTGGCAGATGAACCCACAGCCGCCCTTGACAGTCAATCGGGACGAGATGTAGTCAATCTCATGCAAAAACTGGCAAAAGAACAAGGCTGTACTATCTTGATGGTTACTCATGATAACCGCATCCTAGATATAGCTGATCGCATCGTTCACATGGAAGATGGCAAACTCAAGTCAAAAGTAAAACTATCAGCTTAGAGTTGATCAGCCTTTATTAATCTAGCTTCTCAACTCTGAATGAGAACATTTTAGGTAAAATCACTGTTATTTTACACTCGACACCCCCATATCAACATTAGTAATATCTGTTACGAGTGTATAAACGAGCATTAAGATTAGATGAACTGAAAATCCTAGAAATAATTTATACTATACATCAATAAAATCTATGATAGGGTGGGCATCTTGCCCACCCTATTTGTGCAAATTAAATACTCAACAACTTACTAGAAATAGCTTTGCCTAAATCTTTTGGGGTTATTTCTGACGCTTTACCCTTGCCCTTGCTTTACCTGGGTTGGTGATTTACCTACATCAACTTTAACCTAACAGTGTATTATGAGGGTCCAGTTGAACAAGTGTCCAGTTGATTCCAAGAATTTATTCAAGTATTATTATCTAATGGTTAAATGCTAACAGGTTTCTTTTGTTGCCTAACAAATGATACCTATAGCACGCCAAGAGAGCGTCTTTAACATAAATTTAGCTAAATTTTAAGACTATTGCCAATGTAATATACCTTGGTTATTAAAGTTAACATCAATTCACTAAATTACAGTTACAAATCATTCTCCCTTGTATCTTAGAGGATGTTTGAAAAGTCCTCTTCTCGGTAACAAAACGTTTAGATCCCCCTAAATCCCCCTTAAAAAGTGGGATTTAGAAGGGCTTTTGCCCCCCTTTTTAAGGGGTTTTGGGGATCAATGAGTGCCTAAGATCGCAGCCAACTACTTTGCAAACAACATCTTACTCCCTGCCTTTGTCTTATCCATAAGTCACTGACAGATTTCCCAATATTTATAGTTTTCAACAATATTTACTTCAAACAGGAAACACTAGTAGAAATAAGCTAGTCTATTTTGCAACACAAGCAAGGGATTTTTGTAGCTCTATGATAATTGAGAATAGCGCTAGTAGTTCAAACAAGAAGTTGCTCGGTTTTGATGTCAAGAGTTTGACAGCCAATCGTCGTGCAATAAATGTGTTAAAGGGAATATTTGCTGTTCTCCCTCTCACCTTCGCATTGCCTGTAGAAGCTTTACAAGTAAAGGTGACTCCAACTAATCCTAAATTAGGGGATACGCTTTCGGTAGAGATTAATCTAGATAATCCCGATAATACTACAAATCCAACAGTAGCTAGTGGTAAGAATACTTACCCAGCCTTTGAAATTGCACCCAATCAGTATCGGGCTTTTGTTCCCACAACTCCGCTAGAAAAAGCTGGAACTAGAACACTTCGGGTTATAGGGGATGGTCAAGTACAAAACTTGGCAGTGAATGTGCTTAATCGCAAGTTCCCCGTACAACGCATTACTTTACCACCTGGCAAAGCCGGAGTGGGTGCAACAGACCATGAACTTAAGCGTGTGGCAGCTTTCAAGGCACTACAAACACCAGAAAAGTATTGGAATGGAGTATTTCTGAAGCCAAATGCAGGGCGGATGAGTACAACCTATGGTGTACGTCGCTACTATAATGGTACATTTGCAAAGGACTACTATCATCGTGGTCTTGACTACGCTGGTGCTACCGGTTCATCCGTAATTGCCTCAGCCCCTGGGCGAGTTGCTTTGGTAGGTAGGGTATCCCAAGGTTTTAGGGTACACGGTAACGTAGTTGGCATTGACCACGGTCAAGGAGTAACCAGTATTTTCATGCACCTAAGTCGTATTAACGTTAAAGAAGGTGATTTTGTGAAAGCTGGTCAACTAATTGGCGCAGTAGGTTCAACAGGTGCTTCTACGGGGCCGCATTTGCACTGGGGTCTGTATGTCAACGGACAATCTGTTGATCCAACACCTTGGCGAACTAAGGTCGTTAAGTAGTAGAGACGGAGTTGATCGCCTCTGTGCATAATTTGTATTTTTTTTGCTGAGAATTACACAAAAGAAATTAGATTGATACCGTCCCTACCTTGCTTGGCTAACATAAATGATGATAAGCATTATGAGCATCGAAAGAATTGTAGAACAAGCTCTCCAGGATGGTTATTTAACACCAGCAATGGAAGCAGAAGTAGGTAGAATCTGTGACAATGCCTCGGAACTCTCAATTGAAGAGTATATGGCGTTGGATCGGCTAATGGGTTCGCTGTTGACTGGTGAGGTAGTGGCGGTACCTCGCAAACAATTTATTAACGTTATGGAAGAATTGGTACTGACGGAAGCGATCGCCCGAGTCGCAGAAATTGAAGCTACCAGCGAAAGTTCTCTAGATGTCGGCGATATTGCTGCTTACGCTCTCAACAGGCTACCACCTTTATATGCTACTACAGAAGAAGGTGCTAACTTCCAGCGCCAAACTGCTCAGGCACAACTGCAAGACTTGATTTCTCAGCAAATCAGTGAGGCGATTAATCGTTACCTCGATCGACCCAATTTCTTCCCAGAACGGCAAGCTTTGGGTAAAAACACTGGAAATGAAGTTGTACGCCAAGTTAGTGCTTTACTCCAAACATACGCACCTAACTTTGAGCAAAAATTATAATTTTAAGAGTCATTAGTCATTGGTCATTTGTTTTAAACAAACGACAAAAGACTAATGACTAATGACTCTATAATTAATCACGCACTAATACTGTTGTCCCTAAACTAACTTGCTCATATAACAATCGAACATCAGAATTACGCATTCTTAAGCAGCCGTGGGATACAGCCGTTCCTACCAGGTCAATTTCCGGCGTGCCATGAAAGCCAATTTCATTCCGTCCATCTGACCAAAAACCAATCCATCTGTCTCCCAAGGGACTATCCGTACCAGCCTCAAATACTTTACCTGTAATCGGGTGACGCCAAATTGGATAGTGTCGCATGTGAATCACCTGGAAAGAACCTGTGGGCGTTTCCCAACCTTTCTTACCTATAGCGATTGGGTAGCTAGCTATCACCTCATCTTCTGCGTATACATAAGTCCGGCGATCACTTAAATCAACTACTACTTGCGTCTTAGCATCTGCCAGCCTGTTAGATGGTACTTGTTGGGCTGAAGCCTGAGACCATATACTTTTTGGCCAACTATCTGTAACTGGATTTTGTCTTTCTGCTTGTGCCACCAGCCGCGTCTTAGTTGGTAGTTCGGTTTCTTTAGCTACATTCTTTTTAATGATTTGGGGCTGAGTTTGGGGGACAATCGCGCCTGCATTAGTCGCTTTGGCTACATTCTTCTTAATTATTTTCGACTTAGTTGCTTTCGCTACATTCTTTTTTTTAATTACTTCCGACTTAGTTTGAGGCTTAATAGCAGAGGACTTTGGTGTAAACACCCTCTGAGCAGTTGTGCCTTGGGTGGCTTCATCAACTGGCACAGATGCACCCAGTGCAATTTCCCCTAAACTAACTTGGGAAAGATTTTTGTAGACTCCTTCTGGGCGGCTTCCCTTAGGATTGGTTAGGGTAGAATCTCGCCGCATCGCAGTGGATACAGACTTATCAGACTGCCGTTCTGCCGTGGTAATGCGCCAATGGACAGCTAAAGATAAAAATGCTGTGCCAAAACAGAGCAACATTACCACCCGCCCTACAGATTCATTTCTTACCATTGCCATCGCCTATTATTTATCCCTGACATATCCAGCCGAGTAATTCGATGAGTTCATCATCCGATCATCAAAAATTTATCAATACTTATCATTTCTGTTATAAATCTGCCAACACCTCTGGGCAAACTAAGACTATGCAAATTGTTCCAGCAGGAAAACTCCAAGTGACCAACCTCATTCCTCCTAAGTTCTGGGGGTTGTAAGCCAATACTTAGACTTTCTGGTGCAACTTTTGAAATGTAGTAATCAATTCTTAGTGGTGTCGGTGGGAGAAAAATCATGTTTGAAAAACTATTCTTAGCAGTCACAATTACATTTTCCCTCAATTTCCTTTTTCAAGTTCGTGTAGCAGAGCAACATAATGGTGCTACCTACGGGTCACAACCAGAACAATCAGCAGCTATTCTGGTAACAAAGTGAAAAAAATAAATCACCATTATAGTTAGTTACCATAGCAACGCAACTTCCAGAAATTAATACCTCAACTTTAAAGGTATTAAGAAGTTAGAATTACAAAAGTTTTATCTTCATCCTTATACCCAGATTTAATTATTTTTATCAAGCGTATATACTCAGTTGCAAAAAGTATTAAAATGTGCATGTTGCCGCGCTTTTATTAATTAATGGGTCCTGGCTAACTATGCCAGCAGTATAAGGAAAAAGTGGTCCTCCTTATTGCTATAAATGTATCTAAAATTGTCTGCCTCAGTGTTCCAGTCATAAATCCGTCACCTTAGCATGGAACTTCTGTCCCATTAGCAGGTCTAATAGATAGGGATGATTTAGAGCCAGTACGATCTATGAGTCAGTCGATCTCTGTATCCTGGTCAACGGTTGATGCAAAGTATCCAGAAGCATCAGTGCAAGTTGACAAACTCCCTAACCACGATTTAATTTTGCGCTGTCAAGCGGGACTGCGACCAGATCGTGTTGCGTTTGCAGAACTATTACGCCGCTATCAAAGTCAAGTTGATAGAGTTCTATACCACTTGGCTCCAGATTGGGCTGACAGAGCCGATTTAGCTCAAGAAGTTTGGATTCGAGTGTATCGGAATATCAACCGATTACAAGAGCCTGCCAAATTTCGGGGCTGGTTAAGCCGCATTGCCACCAACTTGTTTTACGACGAGTTACGGAAACGCAAGCGGGTTATGAGTCCTTTGTCACTGGATGCTCCCCGTTCGTTAGAAGACGGCGAGATGGATTGGGAAATCGCTGGTGATACTCCCGGTCCTGAAGAAGAACTGACAACTAGAGAATTTTACGAACAACTGCGAGAAGCGATCGCGGATTTACCAGAAGTTTTTCGTACTACCATTGTCCTGAGAGAAATCGAAGGCATGGCTTATGAAGAAATTGCCGAAATCACTGGAGTTTCCTTAGGAACTGTGAAGTCAAGAATAGCCAGAGCTAGAACGAGGCTGCAAGCTCACTTGCAGAATTATCTAGATTCCTAATTTACAGTATCTTGCCTCTGCCCAATGGCAGAATTTCAGCATAGATTAAGAATACCCACAACGTAGATCGCTTCTGCCCTGAGGAGGAAAATTGGCTAATTTCTCCGAATCTCCCGCCCAGTTTACCCGTGTATGAATTGGTAATAATGTTAAGATGACTACGGATTCTCAGTTTTACGACCGTTCTCCTTTGCAACTTCCTCAAGATTTGTCAGATGGAATGGCCAATCATACCAATGAATCAACGGGTCTTATGGATATGGTGAAGCGCGATCGCTTCGAGTTATTGAGTGCTTATCTCGATGGTGAAGTCACAGCAACTGAACGCAAGCAAGTAGAAGAATGGCTGGCAAATGATGCCTCAGTTCAATGCTTGTATGCCCGACTGTTAAAACTGCGCCAAGGCTTGCGGACTCTCCCAGTGCCAGCATCCCAACAGTCGCCAGAAGCAACAGTTGGGCAAGTATTGACACGTTTGCGCCGCCGTTCCCGTTTAAACTGGATGGCAGGAGGTGCAGCCCTTGCTGCTTGTGTAATGGGTGCAGTATCTGGCTTAGTACCTATTGGTTCGAGAGTGCCGCAACTGGCACAACGACCACAAACAGAACCAATACAAACATCTTCAGCGTCTATAATTCCACCTTCTCCTTTGATGGTAGGGCTAAATAACCCGGTAATTGAAATTCCTAAAGCAGCAGTAGCTTCTCCAGAAAATCCAATTTATCCGTTACAGCCCCAACGGCACGACTCCAAGCAGGACATAAACTAATCGCAAAATTAACAGTTCACAGATCGTAACTGGACTTTGTGGTTAAACGACAGCCACTTCACCAGCCGTCAGGTTGGAGGATGCCTCCTAATTGGTCAAGTCGGTCTAGAGTCATTAAATAAACCTAAGCCCAACCCAGAGAGAGCTACTGTGGCTCATAAACCTCGATAATTTGTCGATTATAGAGGTTTTCTGGTGGTTGTCTATTGGGCTGCTAATCTTCTGTAAACAACTAAAAAAGTTGTACAATTTTAGGCGCTAGAACCATTATATTAGCGTTAACGTTAATACTAATCTCCAAAAATAAACTTGTACAATTTATCTAAAATTACTAAAATCTGTAGAAGTATAAAAAAGTTGTACAATTCCTCAATAGTTAGCCTTGTAAGGGTTTGGGAGTATTTACTATAAGACTCAATGGCGATCGCATCGTTGAGATGGAAGATGCTAAACTCAAGCTGTTAACTCATCCCCCGGCTTCAAGCCGGGGGATTTCGAGTCATTGGTCATTGGTCATTAGTCATTAGCACCAAGATTCAACTTTATATTTGGAATGCGTAGGCGCAGCCCAACCTAGGCATCGCACTTTTACTTGGTGCAATACAGGACTTCCGGCTATTATGCAATATAGTTTTCTCCTTGCCCGTCTCCTATCATCGCTTTCAGCTTTTAGGATGTACCTCATAGCTGCCGTAAGTGCTGTATATTCAAAACGAGTTTTAGCGTACTTATCTTTTTCTATACTTATCATGTCCTCAATATGTAAGGATTTGTGAAAAAGAATAAAGTCACTAAAGTAAGTTGAGCCAAAACCTACATACCTATAAGCTGCAACTTCTCCGAACGGACTTAAGCATCGGAGAGAATC
>NZ_DASQZC010000531.1:0-3626 GCF_035638895.1 Nostoc sp.
TTATCAGCGTAAACTGCATATAATTACCAATCTATTAAACGACGTTTTGACATCTTTAATCTTAAGTGCTTATTTTTTATAATGGTTACACAGGGGAGTGTGTAGAGTATGTCACAATGTTTGTATACCAAAAACTATAAAAATAAAAAACCGTAAAACGTCATCCGCAGGAGTAAGGGACTTGCAAGAAATAAATTATCCAATCTTGTGGGGTGGGCATCTTGCCCGCCTTTGACTATGGGCGGACGAGACGCCCACCCCACAATAAATAGTTGTATATTTTTTTATTTGGAAGTCCCTAATAAGTAGGAGTTAGAAGATTGATAGACGCAATGGACTTTTTTCAGTTAAGTGCTGGTAAGTGGCGATCGCAACGTGCAACTCATCACCTACCCTTTAAGCGCTCAGAAACAGGAGAATCGGATATACAGGTAGAAACTCTGGATGCCAATCATCCAGAAATCATTGAACTGTGCCAGTATCATCAGATTGACCCCAGCCTGTCAGTAGGTGGATCACGGGTGCGTTGGCTGGGCACAATGGCCTGGGATAGAGAAAATGACGAGAACCATCAAGGGAAAACCATATTTGCGATCGTTCCTGATGGCGATAACCCAAGAGCTGGTAAATTACTCCGTGAAAGAGGCTACGCTGAAATTATGCCTGTAGTCGGTCTTTTTCACATGGATGATGAAGATGGGCTAGTGTTGACAACCGAATACGAAACAATGAGTTCCATTGAAAGATTCTGGTTCGCTAGCCCAAATATGCGACTACGAACCAGTACAGTGAAACGCTTTGGTGGCTTCAGCACTGCATCATTTTGTACCGAAACTCGCATTGAAACTTCTATTGAAGCTTCCAACCCAGAACAAGTAACAGAAAAACAAGGGTCGGATGTTTTGGAAAAAAGAGAGTTTTATTCAGTTTTGGGCTGGTGAATGATTCTTAAGCAGACCGATGCTTTTACTCGTGGCCGAGATTATCTGCATCGAGTACAGGGGTTTGCCCTAGAACCGGGTATGGTGGATGTGTTCGATAACGTGCGCGATCGCATCCCCATTTGTACTTGGATCGGTGATAATATTAACACCGTTAACGCTCAGATCAATACCTATCTAGACCTTTGTCATGAGTGTTTTCATCCCCAAGAGCGTCGCCACATCCAAATTTTTGCAGTCCCCATAGCTCAATCCTTCGGCATCGACGGGCTGTGCAATATTCTCACAAACCCAGTAACTATTCTGGTAGATGTCGGTCGAGTTGCACCTAGACACTGGTTTGGTGTAGTCGTTCATGAATACGCCCATGCCCATCTAGGAGACTTTGGTCACAATCAGCAGTTTGCTAGCATCTTATCTCATTTATGTTTAGGACTGGGATTAGAACCACCCTACTGGGAGGCAGGGATGGAAGCAACTTTGCGTAGCTGGCCTCACTGTAAGTCAACTATAGATCCCTTGGAATTTTGGATAGGTCGAGGGAGTAGGGAGTAAGGGAAACAAAGGGACAAGAGGTGAGAACTTGCAACAAGTCTTTCCCCTTGTTTTTAATTCTTCACTCCCTATTAATTTCTTTTGCTATATGTTAAAAATTATTGCTTTATTTCAAAAAGGTGAAACTGAATCTTCTAATCTGAAGTATGTGAACAAAGTTTTTTAGGTAGTTATTAGGCTGAAAGGGTCACTGCCTTTATAAATTAGCTATGGGTTGAGTCCAACAAGCTAATACTTGTTTTTTGGAATAGTTAAATTCCCCTTAGTTAAGTTTCGTGAAATTTTATCAGAATCTGAAGTTTTGATACAACTACTCCCTTAATATGTGATCTAAAGTTGTTAACTTTAATTAAGAAATATGGAGGCTTTAGAGTGGCAATTCCTCTGTTAACATACGACCCTTCAAGTCAAAATCAGCGTGTAGCTGCATACGAAGTACCGGGTGATGAACAGCCCAGGATTTTTACTACAGACAATTTGCTTTCTCCGTCAGATTTAGACGTTCTGATTGAAGCAGCATATCGTCAAATTTTCTTTCACGCCTTTGCTTCCGATCGCCAAACATTTTTAGAGTCCCAACTCCGTAATGGACAGATTACAGTGCGGGACTTTATTCGTGGGTTGCTGCTTTCCGATACCTTTAAGAAAAGCTTCTACGACCTCAACAATAATTATCGCTTTGTTGAGCAAGTAATCCAGCGTGCTCTAGGACGCGACCCATACAGTGAGCGGGAAAAAATTGCCTGGTCAATTGTAGTCGCTACCAAGGGTATTAGAGGTTTTATTGATGAAGTCCTCAACACTGAAGAGTACCTGAGCAATTTTGGAGACTCCACAGTGCCTTATCAGCGCCGTCGCATACTGCCATCCCGCGCTGAAGGTGAGTTGCCATTCAACATCAAATCTCCGCGATACGAAGCTTACCACCGTGCCAAACTGGGTTTCCCCCAAATCATTTGGCAGGTCGAAGTACGCAGATTCCTCCCACAAGAGCGAAAGCCCAAGGCAGGCGATCCAGCTCTATTCTTGTCTATGGCACAAAGTGTCAATGCAACTGGCAATACGCCACAAAGGATCTCGTCATTCAACATCGATATCGAAAAGTCTGTACCTTATCGCCAGTTGGCTGGAATTAAGTAACGATTTTGGTTCAACGGCTGTCTAGTACATCCATCTGATCATTTATAGCGTGCATAAGTCTTGGGTTATGTAGGAGTTTCATTTAGGTATAACTAGTGGAACAGACTCTATCCCATGTCTAATGCACGCTAGTTGTTAATGGGTATTGGACATTGGGCATTAGGCCTAAAGTGTAGTTCGTCTTTTTAACATCTCCAAAAGTTTTGTAAAATGGCTGGGAGGGTTTGCTGTCACCTCAATCAACTCTCCAGAGACGGGATGCTGCAATTTTAGTCGCCAAGCGTGCAGTGCTTGACCGGGCAAATTTACCCCCACTGAATGACCAGAACTATAAACTGGGTCGCCGACAATAGGATGACCCATTTTGGCGCTGTGGACGCGAATTTGATGGGTGCGTCCAGTTTCTAGTTGGAAGTGGATTAAGGTAAAGTTGCCGAGGCGTTCTAGTACTTGCCAATGAGTGACGGCGGCTCGTCCGCCTTGTTCAACAGGCATAATAGCCATTTTTTTGCGGTCTTGTGGATGGCGACCAATGGGTAAGTCAATTGTGCCACTTTCAGCTTTTGGCGCACCGTAAACCACACCCAAGTATTCTCTGCGTGCGGTTTTAGCTTTGAGTTGTGCTTGTAGGTGATGATGGGCAACTTCTGTTTTAGCGATCGCGATCGCACCTGTTGTATCCTTATCTAATCGATGGACGATTCCCGGACGTTGGACTCCGCCAATTCCTGGTAAATTAGGACAGTGTGCCAATAGAGCATTTACCAAAGTGCCATCGGGATGACCAGGTGCAGGATGGACAACTAAACCTGCGGGTTTGTTAAGAATGAGTAACTGGTCGTCTTCGTAGAGGATATCTAAGGGGATATCTTCTGCAAGGAGTTCTAAAGGTTGCGCTTCTGGTATTTCGAGAGTGATGCGATCGCCTAACTTGACATTAATTTTCTTAGATGTGCAAACTTTATCGTTAAGTTGGACATTACCCTGTTC
>NZ_DASQZC010000532.1:0-10752 GCF_035638895.1 Nostoc sp.
ATAACTTATGGGCGTATCCAACAATTTTTCACCACACTGGAGACAAAAGCGACTACCTGGGGAATTTTCATGTCCTTGAGAACAATATATTTTAGTCATTTGTTATTTGTCATTCGTCATTTGTTATTAGTTATTCTTCCCCAGTCCCCAATCCCCAATTCCCTTAATTGCCAGATTGTACTTTACTGACTTGATCGGCTGCGATCGCATACCAAATTTGACCGAAAGTCTGTTGATTGAGTTTCCCACGATCCTGATCGGGAAACAATCGATCAAATTTTTCATTTGTATCTTTGGTCAGTTGATCAATTGTATAGTTTCCAAACTGCCCCGATCGCGCTTGCCGTCTCCATGTTACATAATCTTTTTGACTATATTTACCCAATTTTCGACGAGATGCTGTACTGAGGTCAGCCTGTTCTAGTTTATTCAATAAATCGTCAGCGATACCAGACCATTCATCTCGTAAACCAGCGTCTTCAGATTTAGATGTGAGGCTACGTTTGTTTAATTCCGGTTTTTTTGTATAAAATACATCATCTACAAAGGGAGTAAAAAATCCTTCAGTAATTTCTAGCTGTTGACGACGACTGATAATTTCCTGAAGATTGCTATTTTTTCCTTTGTCGCTGACTGGTTTACCGATTGGATTTGGTAACTGTGGAATTTGCGGTAATGAAATTGATGGAATGGTAATTGAAGTTACGCTCCGAATCACTGCATTTACCACCGCTAAAGTACCTGCACCAGTTAAAACAATTAAAGATGTTCCCCCTAAACTCATCACAAAAGGGCGAATCCAAACAGGCCAAGATATGGGTTTTGCTATCGCTTGCGTTTTGCCTTGGAATCTACTCATAACAGCACTGGCGCGTTGTCTTCCCGGAGCAACTACCATCGTCTTAATCTTAGTAGTAATGTAATTACCTGTGGATTTAGTCGCAGTTGGCGATGGTAAATCTTTGAGGATTTGCTCGGCTCGTTGATAGCGATCGCTCGGTTTATAAGCCAGCATCTTTTTTAACACTGCTTCCAGTTGGGGACTAACTCTAATTTCCTTTCCCCATCCCCAAATTCCCTGATAGCTGTCGTATAATTTTTGCGGCTCTTTCCCTGTAAGCAACACCAGTGATGTCACCGCTAAAGAGTAGAAATCACTGCTAAAAAATGCTTTTCCCTGCCGTAACTGTTCTTCTGGGGCGTAACCCTTTTTTCCCAGCAAAGTGTTATTTCCAACTAACTTGGTGCGCCAAAAACCTTGAGAAGCTGGCAATTGCTTGACACCACCAAAATCAATTAATACTGGCAGATTATCAGAACGCCGCCAAATTAGATTATCAGGAGATATATCACGGTGAACTACATCTCGTGAGTGGATGTAGGATAACACGGGTAAAATCTGTTGCAGTAAGGTAATTATTTCCTCTTCGCTGAAAGTCTTTCCTTGAGTTTCACGCTGTTCTAATAATTGGTAATAATTATCACCATCCACATAATCTTGCACTAGAAAGAAAAAATCTTTAGTGCCTATCTTCACTTGTAGCGAGGCGTGAAAACGGGGAATTTGTGGATGCTGGAGTGTTTTCAGAACATTTGCTTCTCGTTCAAATAACTCTTTAGCTTTTTGTAAATCTTGATGTTCTTGTACTTGGGGTGCAAATTCCTTCAGCACACATATTTGATGAGCTTTATTTATATCCTCCGCCAAATAGGTGCGTCCAAAGCCACCCTGCCCTAAATGACGGATAATTTGATAGCGGTTATCCACCATTTGTCCCACAGCAAGAGGTAATGGTTCACCACAATGGGTACAAAAGCGGTTCCCACCATTATTTGTGTGTTGTTTACTGCAATAGAGCTGCATGGTGCCCAAGGATAAATTAAGGTTTTATTGAATCACTACAACGCGCATACCCTCATTTTCGGATATCCTACGAATTACGAATTACGAATTACGAATTACGAATTATTTTAACGGTGTTGGTTCTACTTCAGGATAAACAACAAGCGTCATGAACCAGAAATCAAGACAGCAGCAAGTAATTAAAGCATTTGAAGATTTTTTGTCTACCCCCCTAGAAACTATACTGCAACGGCATCTCAACACTCAAACTTCGGCAGCTTTGAGTTTATTTCACGATGTAGCGGCGAATGTACCTGCCTACAAGGCTTTTTTAGCAGAAAGGAAAATTAATCCCGCGACTATTCAAACTTTAGAGGAGTTTCAAAAACTACCAGCGATCGCTAAACAAAATTATATACTGCGCTATCCTTTGGCTAACTTGTGCCGCAACGGGCAACTCCAAGCGTGCGATATGATAGCTGCGTCTTCCGGTTCCACTGGTAAACCGACATTTTGGCCTCGTTTTTTCACAGATGAACTCCAAATCGCCACACGCTTTGAACAGATTTTTCACGATAGTTTCTATACAGATACCAGACGTACCCTAGCAGTGATTTGTTTCACCTTAGGTACTTGGGTAGGTGGAATGTTCACTAGCAATTGCTGTCGTTATCTTGCTAGCAAAGGTTATCCCATCACTGTAATTACCCCTGGTAACAACAAAGAAGAAATCTTGCGAGTTGTCCAAGTATTAGGTTCAGCATTTGAACAAGTGGTGTTATTGGGATACCCGCCATTTTTAAAAGATGTGATTGATACTGGTATCGCTTGTGGTGTGGACTGGCAGCAATATCAGATTAAGTTAGTTATGGCGGGAGAAGTATTTAGTGAAGAATGGCGGAGTTTAGTTGGTGAAAGAGTAGGTTCAAAAAATCCTTGTTATGATTTTGCATCACTTTACGGCACTGCGGATGCAGGAGTTTTGGGTAATGAAACACCGTTAAGTATCTGCATTCGCCGTTTTTTGGCAGAAAATCCCGATGCTGCCAGAGCTTTATTTGGGGAATCACGTTTACCCACATTAGTACAATATGATCCTTGCAGTCGCTTTTTTGAAGTTCAAGATGGCGGATTACTGTTTTCAGGAGATAACGGTATTCCCTTAGTACGTTATGACATCTTAGATACTGGCGGAATAATTAGTTATAATGCCATGCTGCAATTCTTAGCTGAATGGGGATTTAACCCTGTTGCAGCGTTAGAGAACTCCCCACTCCCCACTCCCCACTCCCCTAGAGGTATTCATGAGCTACCTTTTGTTTATGTCTTTGGGCGTTCTAACTTTACAGTTTCCTACTTTGGTGCAAATATTTATCCCGAAAATGTGACGGTGGGATTAGAACAACCAGGAATTCAAGAATGGGTGACGGGTAAATTTGTGTTGCAGGTGAAGGAAGATGCAGATAAAAATCGATTTTTATCTGTGGTTGTGGAATTGGGAGCAGGGGTAGAGGATAGTGAAGATAAAAGGCAAGCGATCGCATCTTCTATTCTTTCACAACTGCTCCGCCTAAATAGCGAGTTTGCTAATTATGTTCCCGCAGAATATCAAACACCACAAATTACATTAGCGCCAATGGGTGATTTTGAATATTTTCCGATTGGGGTGAAACATCGTTATACCCGTCAATAGATATTGAGCTTGAGGTTCATTTGCTAAGGAAGCGCCCAATTACCTACTAACAAAAATCCCCCGATCATCGGGGGCTAAAAAGTCAGAAAATAATATTAAACCTATTAGTTGCAATGCTAACGTTCGCCTTACTGACAATAATCTTTCAAAAGTGTGAATGCTCTTTAAACAAGGATTGTAATAAATAACACAAATTAACGCTTCAATAAAACTTGATTTTCATTAGGGAGTAAAAACAAATTAATTTGAAACCCTCTGTAACGCCAAATCTAGAATACTACCCGAATTTGCAGCTTGTAAACTTGTTTCTATGTGTGAAAAATTATTACCTGTTTTCATAAATATACGTGGATTGCTATATACTTCCTGTGAATTCGTTGTTTAACAAGTAATACTTACAATTAGAATTGAAACGCAATGATTAAGAGTCCATCTACTACATGGTTATCCTGTGCAGCTCTTACGCTACTCGGTTTTGCAGCCGATGTTCCAAAAGCGATCGCACAGACTATCTACCCATTTGAGGCTGTCTACAATGTTGAAATTACAAATATACCAATTGCCCCAAATATTTTCGAGTCAACGGATGTAGGCAAAAGTATTGATGCCCCATATGGTTTAACTAACCTGACGAATCTAACCTACGCTGAATTTGACCCTGCGACTAGTGTATTTAGATTCAGTTCAGACCCAGCAGCGCTTAATTTAGAAGGCTTACCAGTTAGCACTTTCTCTTTATTTAGTAGTGGAAGCGATCGAGTTTTTGGAAGCATTGTTGGTACTGCTTCGCTTGACTTTGAAAATTTTGTCGGAACAGGTTCTTCTACCATAACTATCACTGGTGGTGAAGGTAGATTCATTGGTGCTACTGGCATACTAAACTTATTAGAGAGTGATACTTTTACTCCAGACCCAACTGCTCCTATAAACTCCAAGTTTACAATCAGTGGTTCGTTTCAAACACCTCAAGCAGTGCCAGAACCGGAAACTAATGCAACACTCATTGGTATAGGTGCAGTCTCTGTTGGTTTTCTGTTAAGCCGACGCAACAACAAAGCTGCTGCATAAAGAAGCAAAAGTAATCTGCCATCCATAACAGCGCCATTGCCCAATTAGTACTCAAACTGGATGGAAGTAGAAGGCAGCACCCAATATAGCATAGGTTGCTAACAGCAACATCCCCTCTAACCAGTTAGAGCGACCATCCAAACTAATTAAGTTGGCAATGACGACTGCAATGATCACTGCAACAACCTCAAACAAGTTAAAGTTTAAATCCATTGGTTGTCCAATTACCAGCCCAACTAGCACAAGGAGCGGCGCAACCAACAAAGCAACTAGTAGACTCGATCCCATTGCTACAGATACTGCCAAATCCATATTGTTCTTAATCGCTACTCGGACAGCAGTTACATATTCGGCTGCACCTCCAACTAGTGGTAATAAAATTACTCCGGTAAACAAAGGTGTCAATCCTAGTCCTTTTGTTGCTTCTTCAACCGCACCGACAAAAATCTCAGACACGAATGCTATACCAATCGTTGCCACAAGCAAAACAGCAACCCAAAGGCTCAAGTTTGGCTTTGAATGTTGATCTTGCTCTGTGGCGGCCTCCTCTTGAGAAACACCTTCTAGTTCTACAACCCCAACATCGTAGAGGTAGCTGTGAGTCTTCAAGGAGAATAACAGCGTAAAACCATAAACTACAATTAAAATGACTGCTACAAAAATCGACAGATTAGTAATAGCGCTTTGCTCGACCACATTAGATGTAGTGATCACCATTGCCGGCAGTACAATTGCAGTTACTGCTAGTGTCATTGTGGAGCCATTGACTCGCGCTGCCATTGGCTGAAAAGTCTGCTCTTTATACCGTAACCCTCCCAGCAACATAGATAGCCCCATTACCAGGAGTAGATTACTGATAATAGTCCCTGTAATGCTGGCTTTAACAATATCTACCAAGCCTGCTTTGAGAGCTACTAGACCAATAATTAGCTCAGTTGCATTACCGAAGACTGCATTTAATAAGCCTCCGATAGAAGGCCCTAATACTACAGCAATTTCTTCTGTTGCTTTACTCAGCCAAATTGCTAACGGAATAATTGCAACTGCTGAAAGCCCAAACACTATTAATGCATCCCATTCTAACTTTTCTGCCACAATAGCAATAGGAACAAAAACTAGCAAACCTATTGAAATTAGGTCTTTAGTTTGTATATTTTTGAGGGCGGTTGGCATAAGTATATAACTCTAATAATGATAACTATCGTTTAATTCATTGAAATAATTGCACATTATAATCAATTTTCCTTGTCTGTAACAGTTACTAAAGAACTTACAGTATATAGTTTCTTTTTCCTAAAGAATTTTATCTGCTGCGAAAAACTTTGCTAACTGGCTAAAGATGGATGAGGCTGGTAAATAAATTAATCCCTTTGATTGCTGTAATTGCTACTTAGGCAATTAACCATCGCATTCCCATTCTGATCACAATATCTGTTTTATTAGGTGCGATCGCCTCTGCCGCAGTTTCCCCTAAGATAACCAAAGCACCTGGAAGATTTGATGCATAATAAAAACTAAACCTTGAAATTTTGAAGTAGGCAATGAATACTACCGATAATTCTCCGATGGATGATGGGTCATCAGCAGATTTGATCTCTGTCGCAGAGTTACAGCAACAGCTTAATGACTTACTCCAGCAACTATCTCCAGAGCGATTACGGGTGCTGACTGATTTTGCTGCTTATTTGGCAAATGCTGAAAGCGAAGCTGCAACCCAAGAACTTTTGGCAATTCCTGGATTGTTAGAGCGAGTTAAGCAAAATCAAGCAACGCCTAAAGCCGAATACACTGCCTGGAGAACTCTTCGCTCTGATGTATGAAGTTATTCTTCGCGGCAATCGTTTTTGTGATCGCATTTCCTGGATTTGGATAAATTTACAAAACGGAAAAATACAAGACGCGATGAATCGCGTCTCTACAAGAGGCGATCGCAAAAACGATGCCTGCGACGGGCTACGCCTACGCATTCCCATTCTGTTTACAATACCTGTTTTACTAGGTGCGATCGCATTCCCTGGATTGCGGAAAGATCAGAGGCGATAGATTTACGAGACGCTTACGAGATGCGATGAATCGCGTCTTTACAAGGGATTGCTGCTTCCACATTTCGCTTATATTTTGGCTGGAGGAAGTATTTTTCTTTCCTACTCTCCATCTTTCACTTTATCTTGTTGATGCCAAGCTTGATAAAAAGCGGGGTAGGGCATACTTTGGGCACACTTCCAGATAACTTCGTAGCAATCATCAAATCGCTTAAAGTAATTTTTGTAAGTTTCAGGTGATAAGTAATCTTTCAACACGGTGATAACACTCGGCATCTGTTCCTCTAACAGAATTTTCTCTAACGTTGATCCCACTTTCCATTGGGTAGAATAATCCAGTTGTGGATTGCCGATTAACTCCACCAAACCAGCGATCGCTTTTTCGTTGCCAGAGCCAATTTGCCCTAAGCTTTTTGCCGCTTGCGTTCGGGTAGAATCATACAGTTGTGGATTGCTGATTAACTCCACCAAACCAGTGATCGCTTTTTCGTTGCCAGAGCCAATTTTCCCTAAGCTTTCTGCCGCTAGTATTCGGGTAAGCTCGTACAGTTGTGGATTGCCGATTAACTCCACCAAAGCAGCGATCGCTTTTTCGTTGCCTGGGTCAATTTTCCCTAAGCTTTCTGCTACTTGCCTTCGGATAAGATCATCCAGTTGTGGATTGCCATTGCCAATTAACTCCACCAAAGCAGCAATCACTTTTTCGTTGCCAGAGCCAATTTCCCCTAAGCTTTCTGCCGCTAGCATTCGGGTAGAATAATCCAGTTGTGGATTGCCGATTAACTCCACCAAAGCAGCAATCGCTTTTTCGTTGCCTGGGTCAATTTTCTCTAAGCTAGATACCGCTAGCATTCGGGTAGAATAATCCAGTTGTGGATTGCCAATTAACTCCACCAAAGCAGCAATCGCTTTTTCGTTGCCAGAGCCAATTTCCCCTAAGCTTGATGCTACTTGCCTTCGGGTAAACTTATCCAATTGTGGATTGCCAATTAACTCCACCAAAGCAGCAATCGCTTTTTCGTTGCCAGAGCCAATTTTCCCTAAGCTTGATGCTACTTGCCTTCGGGTATCATCATCCAGTTGTGGATTGTCGATTAACTCCACCAAAGCAGCGATCGCTTTTTCGTTGCCAGAGCCAATTCCCCCTAAGCTAGATACCGCTTGCCATCGGGTAGAATAATCCAGTTGGGTATTGGCGATTAACTCCACCAAAGCATCAATCGCTTTTTCGTTGCCAGAGCCAATTTTCCCTAAGCTTGATGCTACTTGCCTTCGGCTATCATCATTCAGTTGTGGTTTGCCGATTAACTCTACCAAAGCATCAATCGCTTTTTGGTTGCTAGAGCCAATTTGCCCTAAGCTTTCTACTGCTTGCCATCGGGTATAATAATCCAGTTGTGGTTTGCCGATTAATTCCACCAAAGCATCAATCGCTTTTATGCGATTTGTCTGAGGCAATGCTGTCTTTGCTCCCTCTGCGATTGGTTCGAGAAATCTCACCCTATCTTTTTGTTCAACTTTAAACTCGCCAAAACCCCATTTAACGATTTTCGCCACAATAGCATCTGCGTTGCCAGAATTTTTCCACTCATCAATCCCCGCAGCAGCGAGAAAATAAGCGCGAAACTCGTAAAATCCCTTTCTGACTCTATCAATAGCTCTGTATTCTCCGCACCCATCATCAAATTCCACCAACACCTGAATAAACTCTTCCTTCTCCTCCCTCCCCACATCCTCACGTCCCAGCCACAGCAAAATCACCTCTTTCCACTGTGGTGCAAAAATGCGATAAACGCCTAGCGTGGGGTTGTCGGGAACATGATTTAGAAACTCGTGCCAATTCTCAACCGCCAACGCTGCAAAATATTCCTCAAATGTGGGATGGTAGAAAGCGTAAACTTCCTCTTCGTCAGATTCGGCAGCCAGTCCAACTTGATTTAGCCATCCCAACTTTAGCGCCAACCAAAATAGAGAACCCTCCTCTTCTGGATCGCCCAATTCATTACTTACAAACTCATGGCGCAACCGAAAGCGAGAAGTTTCTGTGTCAATTGCCCGCCTTGCCAAACGTCCCAATGCTGCGTTTAGTGTTTTTTGCTGCTTTTGAGTCGTGCTAAAGCGATTTTTTCTCCAAGTGTAGAACCGCTTAACAAACTGCTGATAAAGTCCGGCTTTAGTTTCCGGTAAACCTTTATCGGGAAATTGCCAAGTGCTACACAACAGCGCTAACCGCAAAGGATTTTTAACTAAATCTTGGATGCGCTGACGTTCAGCTTTATCCAGTTCCTTCCATAATTTTTCCCCTTTGTCTGCATTCTTGTTGTGAAACCAACGCCCAATAAAGTCTTGCACTTGTCCCGGATATTCAAAATTGAGTAACCGATACGTCTCAAAATCTGCTAAAGCGCCGCCGTTTACTTCCCAAACATTCACCCGACAAGTCAGCACAACCCGCGCATTTTTCACCCATCCCGTCAACTGCTGCGAAATCTCAGTTAATGGTTGGAGTGAAGACATTTCATCTGCTGCATCCAACAACAACCACACACGATTATTCTTGAATAAATCTACAAAAGCGTTTTCCTGTTCTTCTGTTACACGCACCACTTCTAAAGCATTCTTCAGCCAAACTTGCAACAGGTAATTTTCTAGACTCTTTTGCAAGTCTGCCAAAGAAATCCAAATTGGTAAACCCAGATTCTTGTTTAATATCCAAAAAGCTATAGTTTGCAACTGAGTAGTTTTTCCCGCACCCGGTTCCCCAATTAAAGCGATGCGGTGTCCTTGAGTTTTACCAACACCATCACGGATAACTTGCTCTAAAAAAGCCTTATGTTCAAATCGCTGCTTCTCTTCATAACTCGGTTCATAAAGTTGCGAACCTTGTTCTGCGGAAATATCCTCGCTGCACTTCTTCGGTTTGTTACGCTCCACCAATGCTAAAGGGACATGAATTGCCTTTAGCTCAAATTTCATCTCATTATCAGCAAATAGCAACTCATTTGTGGTGAGACGCTTGTGTTTTTCCAGCATAGCGCCGCAGATTTCTTGCCAATCAACACCCTGAGATTTTTCTTTTGGAGTCTTGGGAACTTTCGCAGAGTTGTTTTTTTGAGCTTCTCTGCATTTATCCCATTCCCCACCTTGCTTAAACAACCAATTGAGGTTTTCTTTTTTATCGATGCTGGGAAACTTGAGCGCGAAAAGCCAAACTTTTGAGTTTGTTCTAGTTTTGGCGTTGGTTTGTCCGCGTTTATCCTGAAGAATTTTCAAGCTTATCAGACAGTTGAGCGCATTCCTAATTGCTTCAACGTCTAAGCTGTCGTTATACTTCTTCGTCAGTTCTGCCAGTCCTTCTAATGTAGAATGCGTTACCCATAACTCAGTACCCGCTTGCCAATTGGCTTTACAGTCTTTTGATTCTTCCGATTCTTCCGATTCTTCTACAAATGACAGTAAACCACCCAGCAATATTTCTGCTTGTTTTCTACCAGCATTGTAGCTAAGATTCCGCCCCTTCCGCTCCATATAAGTACCGTCATCGAAAAGAAAAAAATTTTCAAAGAGTTCTGTGCTTTCCCAAACCAGACATCTTTCCCAAGCACCCTATGTAGATTCTAAACGCCTTTTATCAACGCTTGGGAAAATTTACTTGTCAATTAATCCCAACCTTAAGCTTGATTTGAAATTGAGGTGAGGTAGATAAATGACAACTAAGCGCAAGCAAACTCAAAGCACACGTCAAAAGCTTTATCGCCAAATCATTACGATGTTGTTATTAATACAAACAATGTTAATTGGCGTAGATGCCGAAAACCGCATTCAGCAAGGAGACTCACCAATCGAGGTTTTAATACGGATGATTAACCAGTGTATTCCAGTCTTGAAACAAGCCAGCAGTTTGCAAGAAAAACAGAAAAAGAGCCTGTTACCCACACATCGCCGTTCTGAGGATCAATAATATCACAAGCCCCTCTTTGCTCGGTGTACACACAAGTCAAATTACCCCCCTCAATCCCCCCTTAGAAAGGGGGGAAGCCGGAAATCCAGTTCCCTCCCCTTTCCAAGGGGAGGGTTAGGGTGGGGTAAAACCTTGGTTAATCAGC
>NZ_DASQZC010000533.1:0-4465 GCF_035638895.1 Nostoc sp.
TAGAAAAGCTTTCGCAGCAAGAAGGTGTAACCTTTTTTATGACGCTGCTGGCAGCATTTAAAACTTTGCTCTACCGCTACACACATCAAGAAGATATTGCCGTAGGTTCGCCAATTGCTAACCGTAACCGTAGCGAAATTGAAGGTCTAATTGGTTTTTTTGTCAATAGTTTAGTATTACGCAGCAATTTATCTGGAAACCCAAGTTTTCGAGAACTATTAGGCAGAGTCCGAGAGGTAACGCTAGGAGCTTATAGCCAGCAAGATTTGCCGTTTGACAAGCTAGTTGAAGAACTGCATCCAGAGCGAAACTTGAGCCATCATCCGTTATTTCAAGTAGTGTTTAGTTTACAGAATGCTCCAATGTCGGCACTAGAACTGCCTGGATTAGTGCCTAGCTTTATGAATATTGAGTTAAAAAAAACGCGCTTTGATTTGGAACTACACTTATGGAAGTGTTCTGATGATTTTAGGAGCTTATTGGGTACAAATTGGGAGTATTCTGAAGGACTTCGTGGCGTAATAGTTTACAACACTGATTTGTTTGAGAAAGTTACTATTACCCGGATACTAGAACATTTTAAAACTCTGTTATCAAGCATTGTTGCCAATCCAGAACAGCGCATTGCAAATTTACCGCTTTTAAGTGAAACGGAGCTACATCAGGTTTTAGTGGAGTGGAATAACACTAAAACAGATTATCCTGATAATAAGTGTATCCATCAATTGTTTGAAGAACAAGTACAGCATCATCCTAATTCTATAGCAGTAATCTTTGGTAACGAGCAACTCACTTATCAAGAGTTGAATACACGCAGCAATAAACTAGCACATTACTTACAAAAAATCGGGGTAGGTTCAGAAAAGCTAGTAGGTATTTGCATTTCACAGTCTATAGAAATGATAGTTGGCTTATTAGGTATTCTGAAAGCAGGAGGAGCATATCTGCCTTTAGATTCCAGCTATCCTCAAGAACGCTTAAATTTTATGCTGGAAGATGCACAGATTTCAGTATTGCTAACACAAGAAAAGTTGCTCAAGTCTTTTGAATGTTTCTTCAATCCAATTGTTTGCATAGATAAAGACTGGGAAATTATTACTCAAGAAAACCAAAATAACATTGGAAGTAGCGTTACATTTAACAATTTAGCTTATGTTATTTATACTTCTGGCTCTACAGGAAAACCCAAGGGAGTGTCTATAACTCACAAAGCTGTAAATCGGCTAGTGTGCAATACAAACTATATAAAGTTGTCACCATCAGATAAAATCGCCCAAGTCTCAAACACTTCTTTTGATGCAGCAACATTCGAGATTTGGGGAGCGTTACTTAACGGCGCTCAACTTGTGGGTATTAGTAAAGATGTAATCCTTTCGCCTCATGAATTCGCATTACAGCTACAACAAAAAGAAATTAGTGTTTTGTTTTTGACAACAGCTTTATTTCAACAGATTGCTAGAGATGTTCCCCAAGCTTTTGCTTCATTGCGATATTTACTATTTGGTGGTGAGGCTGTTAATATAAGATGGGTTAAAAAAATTATCCAACATGGTGCGCCAAAACATTTTATTCATGTTTACGGGCCTACAGAAAATACAACATTTTCATCTTGTTATCATATCCAAGAACTACCAGAATCAGCCACATTTGTTCCCATTGGTTGCCCGATTAATAATACACAAATTTATATATTAGATTCCCATTTACAACCTTTGCCCATTGGCGTTACTGGCGAAATATATATTAGTGGTGATGGTTTGGCACGAGAATATCTCAATCACACGGAATTAACTGCTGAACACTTTATTACAAATCATTTTAGTAATAATTCAAAAACACGTCTTTATAAAACTGGTGATTTAGCCCGCTATTTACCAGATGGCAATATTGAATTTTTAGGTCGGATTGATAATCAAGTAAAGATTCGTGGCTTTCGCATTGAATTATCTGAGATTGAAGCGGTGTTGAATGAACATCTATCTGTGAAAGAAACAGTGGTCATTGCTGATGAGGACATACCTGATAATAAGTATTTGGTGGCTTATATTGTTATTAATGTAGTAGAAGTATCAGATTTAGCATCTGTATTACGTAAATACTTGAAAGAAAAGTTACCAGAATACATGGTGCCAACAGCTTATATGGTAATGGAATCAATATCATTAACACCGAATGGCAAAGTAGACCGTCGTGCTTTACCTAAAACAGATGTAGTAACTTTCGATAGATATGATTATGTAGCACCGCGATCGCAAGTTGAAGAGTTACTTGGAGAAATTTGGGCTAAAGTCCTGGCAAAAGAGCAGATAGGCGTTCATGATAATTTCTTTGAATTGGGCGGTCATTCTCTACTAGCGACTCAGTTAATTTCCCGAATCCGAGATACCTTTCAAATAGATGTAACTGTACGCAATTTATTTGAAGCACCAACTATTGAACAACTTGCTAAGTGCATTGATACAATGTTTTGGGCAGCAAAAGGTGCAGATAAAACTGAAACTACAGGACAAGAGCGAGAAGACGTTGAATTTTAAGGAGAAATATCACCTTATTATTTATGTCATCCGGTATATGTGCGCCAGCCGCAGAAACGAGTAACTTAAACATTAGGAAAATACGCGAATTGGCTAGGTTTAAGCTAAAGGGAATTAATAAAAGCCCTTTGACCTACTTGTTGATGGTATTTATCTACAGCCTTACTGTCTGCGTTTTTCAGCCTTGGGAGTTTTTAACAAGCTCACTAAGCTCTTATGCTGCCGTCTTCAGGCAAACATCTTTAGTAGAAATCAACCTGTATTAGGAAGTGGGCTATGCATATTGGATTTCTCAACCCTCAAGGCAATTTTGATTCAGCCAATAGTCATATAACGAAACACCCAGATTTTGGGGGTCAGCTAGTCTATGTTAAGCAAGTCGCCATAGCCATAGCTCAAATGGGTCATAAAGTTGATATTCTTACCCGTCAAATCATTGACCCAGAGTGGCCAGAGTTTGCCGAAGTGATTGACACTTATCCAGGGATCGATAACGTCCGCATTATCCGCTTACCAGCTGGGCCAAAAGAATTTCTTTCTAAAGAGTTGTTATGGCCTCATCTGGTCGCTGATTGGATACCCAATATCTTGAAATTTTATCAACAAGAAGGTGGTTTACCCAATGCTATGACTGCTCACTACGCTGATGGAGGACTGTGTGGCGTTCTAATTGAAGAGAAGACAGGCATACCTTTTACCTTTACTGCTCATTCTCTCGGCGCTCAAAAGATAGACAAACTGGAAGCCACCCCAGAAAATCTCACAGAAATAGACGAGCAATTTAATTTCAGATATCGCATCTTAGCCGAACGCCTAAGCATGAATCGCTCGGCTATTAATATCACCAGTACACGACAAGAACGCTTTGAACAGTATTCTCATCGAGTCTATAGTGGTGCAGTGGATGTAGACAACGACAACCGCTTTGCAGTGATTCCACCGGGAGCAGATTTCTCGATTTTCGGTGCAAAGGCACGTTCCGAAAATGAAGAGGCTACTTACCAGTTCATTCAGGAGCGATTGGTACGGGACATTGCAGAAGCCCGTCGAGATCTGCCCGTTATCATAGCATCCAGTCGATTAGAGCCTAAAAAAAATATATTAGGGCTAGTGCAAGCCTTCGCAATGAGTCCAACACTTCAGGAACGAGCTAACTTAGTGCTAATTACAGGGGGGCTGGACGATCCTTTACGAGAGGAAACTAGCGACGACATAGCTGAAGAGGTATTAGCCCCCATTCGGGAAGTCGTCAAAGAAAATGACTTGTGGGGCAAGGTGAGTGCCTTTGGCTTGTCAGATCAGTCTCAAGAGTCGCTGGCAGCAACCTATCGGTTTATGGTTAAACGCCGCTCAGTATTTGCGCTAACTGCACTCTACGAACCTTTTGGGCTTGCTCCCTTAGAAGCGGCAGTTGCAGGTTTGCCAGTGGTAGCAACCAAGAATGGTGGCCCCAGCGAGAGCTTCCAACAGGGAAATAAGGAATATGGCGTACTTGTTGACCCAGAAGATCCTGCTGATATTGCACGGGGGTTGGAGCGGTTGCTATGTGATGCTCAGGAGTGGGAGTATTTTGCCCAAGCGGGTCAGCAACGGGTGCTGAAGAAGTACACTTGGGAATCTACTGCTGAAAACTACCTGTCTTCACTTGAGCAAATTCTGTCTTCACCGGAAACCCGCCCTCGTGCTGAACTCCTTCCCATCCATCCCTACTTTTGTAATCCAGAATCGCAGACCGATGTTTTTTTGGAAGAATTGGGCGACCTCTACTTTGGAAGTAATCAAAAGGTACTAATAAATGCGGGTTAAATAAAGTGCAAAACTAAGGTCAAAGCAGAAGTTGCTACAGAAAAAGTTGAAGTTCTTACAGGGAAGACGGAGGTTGCTACAGACTGCGCGAAACATCCAAACGTCTTGACGGAAGTTCTTACAGG
>NZ_DASQZC010000534.1:0-23001 GCF_035638895.1 Nostoc sp.
TTTAGATAAAAATAGCAAACAACAAGTATTAACTTCCTTACGCCATATTCAAGACCAACAATCTGATGTTAGCTTTTTATTACAGACATTAGGTCGGTTGTGGCTAGCTGGTGTACAGATTGACTGGTCAGGATTTTATACTCACGAGCAGCGTTCTCGTCTGCCTTTGCCTACCTATCCTTTTGAGCGACAAAGATATTGGATTGATGCTAAATCACCATCACCTTCTGTAAACAACAAGCCAACAACTTTAGATAATAAGCAAGATATTGCTGATTGGTTTTATGTTCCTTCATGGAAACGCTCTTTACTGCTCAATTCTTCCTCTAGCCAAATAGAACCTACGCAAGAAAATTGGCTATTTTTTATTGATGAGTTGGGAATTGGTGAAAAATTAATTAATGCGTTAATTAATGAAGGTAAAAATGTCATTGTAGCTAAACAGGGAGAGCAGTTTAGGGAACTAAGTGATGGTGTTTATACGATTAATCCATACAGTTATAAAGACTATGAAGCTTTGTTTCAAAAATTAATGTTATTAGGGAATGTTCCCCGAAATATTGCTTATTTTTTGGGTCTAAATAAACTTAAAAACTGTCAATCTAGAGAATATTTAGAATTCAACAGTCTGCTGTTTTTAACCAAAAGTTTTGGGAAATTAAAAATTAGCGATCGCTTAAATCTTTGGGTAATATCAAATAACCTCCAAGACGTTAATGGTAATGAAAAATTAGACCCGGAGAAAGCAGTAATCTTAGGTTTATGTAAAGTAATTCCTCAAGAATATCTTAATATTACCTGTCGATGTATTGATGTTGCTTTAACAAACTGCCAAGAAACAGAAGGAGATTATCACAGTATTATTGTTGACCAACTCTCAAATGAGCTAAGGTCTCTATCTTCAGATTTAGTTGTTGCTTATCGTGATTCCTATCGTTGGGTACAAACATTTGAGCCAATTCGGTTAGAACCAGTAGTTGAAGAAAAAATATCATTAAAAGAACAAGGTGTTTACCTGTTTCCTGCTGGGTTACAAAGCATTGAAGTTGTAATTGCAGAATATTTAGCGAAAACTTTACAAGCAAAACTAATATTTATTGAAGATTCAGATTTCCCAAAAAAGGATGATTTTTCGCAATGGCTAGGAACTCACACTCAACAAGATGAAGTGAGTTACAAAATTAACAAATTGCTAGCATTAGAAAAATTAGGTGGGAAAGTTTTGGTTATCCGTCTAGACACAACTAATGATGAACAAATTCATCAAAGGTTTTCCTTGGAAAATCTTGGTCAAATTAACGGGGTTATTTATTCAACTGGAATCAAACGCGAACATCTATTTTGTTCAATTCCAGAAATTAATGAAATAGAATCAAAAAAAATATTTGACTTACAAAGTGATAAAATGAAGATATTAGAACAAATTTTACAGAATAGAAAGTTAAATTTCTGTATCGTCTTTTCTTCCTTATCTTCAACTTTAGGAGGATTGGGGCTAGGTTTATATTCAGCAGCTAATTATTTCGTCGATACCTTTACTAAGCGACAAAACCGCAATAATTCTTTGCCCTGGTATCTGATAAATTGGGACAAATTACAACTGAATACTAACCAGGAACAAAAAACAGATTGGCAAGATCAGGAAGCAAAACTAGCGATTACTCAAACAGAAGCAATAGAAGTATTTAAACGAATACTTTCTTTAGAAAAAGCAACTCAAGTTGCCGTTTCGGCAATAGATATAAATACCAGAGATAACCATATATTTAAGTCAGACTTCCAAGAAGATACCAAATACTTCAATCAATTGGAGTCATCTTCATGCTATTCCAGACCTAACCTTGGTAATCCCTATGTTGTTCCGAGAAACGGTCTAGAAAAACAAATTACGGAAATATGGCAAGAGGTACTTGGGATTGCAGAAGTTGGTATTTACGATAATTTCTATGAGTTAGGAGGAGACTCCCTCATTGCAACTCAATTAGTTTCTCGACTACGAGCAAAATTTCCTGTAGAGTTAGCACTGCGTAACCTTTTATTGGAAGCAATGATACCAGTCAAACAAGCAGGAATGATTGAGCAACTTCTCTTGGAAAAAATTGAAGAGTTATCAGACAAAGAGGTAGAGTATTTTTTAGCTAATCTTCCACAATAATTATTCAATTTTAAACTTTTATTTGTAAACAGGAAAAATAGTTTATGTCTCTACTCAGCCCTATCCCAGATTATGAACCTTTTGCTCGGATGCAGAACGAATTAAAGAGTACAGATGAAGAAATAGCAGCAGGTGTAATACCTATTTTAGAAAACTTAATGTTACAACATATTCCTAAAGAAGCAGATATTCTCGACCTTGGTTGTGGTTCAGGAAAATTGGTACAACAGCTTCATCTTAAAGGGTATCAAATGACTGGACTTGATGCTTCCAAAGAACTGTTGCGTTATGCCATAATCAACGCACCTAAGAGTAAATTTATCCTTAATGATATACGTCAATTTGAACTACTACCTACTTTTGATGCCGTTTTATCGCATCTTGTTCTACTGTTTATTTTAACCCCTGAAGAATTAACTTCTGTTTTCCGAAACGTCTATGCAGCACTCCGAGATAATGGATTATTTGTATTTACTATACCAATAACAGATTGGTTCCATAAAATTGCTCCACCAATTTTTGACCATGTTAATGTTAATGACGAATGTGCACTAATTGAAATATTCCACTATAAACCAGAAGAAAGGATTTGGGAAATTAAGGTTACTGGATTTGAGTTAATAGAAAATATGTGGAAACGTTCAGATACTACTTGGTTCAGAAAAGATTTCTTTTTAGCAGACGTGCAATTGGGACTAGAAAAAGCTGGTTTTAAAGATATTAGTTATTACAAGCTCAAAGATTTTGGTTCTGAAGATAATAGTATGACTTGCTTTGTTTGTCGAAAGAAAGCAATATAAAGTGCAATTGTAAATGTAGAGATGAGACATATACCTTTAAAAAAATAATAGGTTTACACATATATAAAATTAGATTGTTATAAATTGGACTGTTATATAGTTCATACACAATCTAACACAAAAGCTTTAGGATGGATACTGGTGCAAATAATGGATCAAAAATACTCTAATTTATCAGCCGCGAAAAAAGCCCTTCTAGAAAAATGGAAGGGAGGAAAGTTTCAAGTCGATACTATCCCTAAACGTCAAGTCTCTAAGACTATTCCTTTATCTTTCTCCCAACAAAGATTATGGTTTATTGACCAACTTCATCACGGGAGTTCTTTTTATAATATTCCTATTGCTTTTCATATCAGAGGACAGCTAAATATCACAGTCCTTCAACAAAGTTTAAATGAAATCCTCAACCGTCACGAAGTTTGGCGCACAAATTTTACACTTGTAAATGGAGAGCCAGTACAGAAGATTGTGCCCCAATTAAATTGGGATTTACCCATTATTAATTTCGAGCATTTGTCTGGTAAAGATTGGGAATCAGAGGTCAAACAACTTGCAGTAGAAGAAGCAACAAAACCCTTTAATTTAGCTTCATGTCTTTTAGTCAGAGCAACTTTAGTACGCTTGAGTGAAGAGGAACACCTTTTGCTTGTTACCATGCACCACATTATCACCGATGGATGGTCTTGTGGTGTGTTCCTGCGGGAGTTGTCAACACTGTACGCTGCTTTCTCTACAAATCAGCCCTCTCCCTTACCTGAACTTCCTATTCAGTATGCAGATTTTACCATTTGGCAGCGCGATCGCATCCAAGGTGAATTCCTCGCAACCCAATTAAATTATTGGAAACAACAACTCAAAGGTGAGTTACCTGTACTCCAATTACCCACAGACCGTCTGCGACCTAACGTTACTACTTTTACTGGTGCTAAACAGTACTTTACATTCTCCACAGTTTTAACTAATGCACTCAAACAATTAAGCCAGCAAGCAGACACCACTTTATTTATGAGTTTGCTGGCAGCATTTAACATATTATTATATCGTTATACAGACCAAGAAGACATCTTAATTGGTTCTCCAATTGCCAACCGCAATCGTGCAGAATTAGAAGGGATGTTAGGTTTATTTGTTAATACTTTAGTGTTACGTAATAACCTCAGTGGTAATCCCAGTTTCCGCGAACTTTTACATCGAGTGCGTGAAGTGACTCTCAATGCTTATGCACATCAGGATTTGCCTTTTGAGATGCTTGTAGAAGAATTACAACCCGAACGCGACTTAAGTCGAAATCCACTTTATGAGGTTATGTTTGCCCTACAAAATACTCCAACGTCTGTGGAACAAGTGTCCGGATTAACTTTGCGTATTTTAGACTTTGACAGTGGTACTGCTCAACTAGATATTTTCCTATCAATGTCTGAATCCGAAGAGGGATTAACAGGATGCTTGGAGTACAATACGGATATTTTTGATTCAACAACAATTACTCAATTTATCAACAACTTTGAGACCCTGTTAGAAAATGTCATTGCAAATCCAGAGCAGCATCTCAAAGAATTGTCTCTACTAACTACTTCTGACCAAGAGCAACTATTATTTAAGTTTAATCAAACTCGTGCAAATTATCCCCAAGATGCATCTCTGCATCAATTATTTGAGCAGCAAGTTGAACTCACACCTGATTCTTTAGCACTAATTAGCGAGTCCGAGGAATTAACTTATCGTCAACTTAACCATAGAGTTAATCAACTTGTACATTATTTACAAAAACAGGGTGTAAAAAAAGACACTCTAGTTGCTCTATGTCTAGAACGCTCCATAGATATGGTAGTAGGAATTATAGCTATTCTGAAAATTGGTGGTGCATATATTCCTCTTGATCCAAGTTATCCAGTAGAGCGTCTAAATTTTATGCTCTCTGATTCTCAAGCATCGCTGTTAATTAGCAACCAAGAGATATTAGAAAAAGTATCATTGTCTTCTGGTAAAATCGTTTGTTTAGATATCCAAAAAGACGAAATTGCTCAAGAAAGTTTGGAAAATCCTATTGACATCTCTCCATCTGATAATCTCGCTTATATTATTTACACTTCTGGTTCAACTGGAATACCTAAAGGTGTTCTTGGCACTCATCGCGGTACAGTCAACGGCTTACACTGGTTATGGAAAACCTATCCTTTTACCGAAGGAGAAGTTTGTTGTCAGAAAACAGCCATTAGTTTTGTAGATTCTGTATGGGAAATTTTTGCTCCTTTACTTCAAGGAATTCCTACAGTAATTATTAGCAATGCAACTGTACTAGATCCACAATTATTTATAGAAACTCTAGCGCATTACAAAGTTTCTCGGATCATACTTGTACCTTCATTCCTACGCTTACTTCTTGATAATTATAGCCATCTAGCCAAGAAGTTATCACAGCTAAAACTCTGGATAAGTAGCGGAGAAGCACTTTCTGTTAAGTTAGTTAAAACTTTCCAAGAATTGATACCATTTGCGAAACTCATCAATCTTTACGGCTCATCGGAAGTTTCCGCCAACGCCACTTACTACGACACTAGTTTATTGCAACAAGCAAACAGTGTACCCATTGGTCGTCCGATTGACAATACCCAGGTTTATGTGCTAAATCGTGATTTGCAACCAACACCGATAGGAGTTGCTGGTGAACTTTATATTGGTGGTGACGGATTGGCAAACGGTTATTTACATCATTCAGAACTAACTGAAAGAAGATTTATTAATAATCCATTTATTCCAGGAAATAAACTTTACAAAACTGGCGATTTAGCCCGATATATCAAAGATGGTAATCTTGAATATTTAGGTCGAGATGATAACCAAGTAAAAATCAGAGGCTTCCGAGTAGAATTAGGTGAAGTTGCGGCTGTTATTGCACAACATCCAAACGTACAAGAATCGGTTGTAATTGCCAGGAACGATGCTCAAGGAAATCAGCGTTTGATTGCATATTTGGTGACAGATAAACAGGAAATAGCTACACAGTTGTTGCCAGAATTGCAGCAAAAGTTGCCTAACTATATGCTACCGTCTAGTTTTGTTGTACTGGATAAACTTGCACTTACACCTAATGGTAAAGTAGACCAACTTGCGCTACAAAATAATGAAATTACACAATGCAATATTAATAAATCATTTGTTAATCCCAGAAATTTTACGGAATTAGTTTTAGTAAAACTTTGGGAAAACCTTCTCAATACTAGCCCTGTAGGGGTGATAGACAACTTTTTTGACTTGGGTGGCCATTCATTTTTGGCTGTCCGCTTGATGGCTCAGATTCAAGACAAATTTGGGCATAATCTTCCCCTGTCTACTCTTTTTGAAAACCCCACAATTGAAAAACTAGCGACTATTGTTAGTCAGCCATTTCGTCAGACTTCTAATTCTCATTTAGTAGCAATTAACTCTTCTGGTGACAAAATACCTTTTTTCTGTATACATGGTGCTGGTGGAAATATTAGCCCATACTTTAATTTATCCAAGAGGCTTGGTGAAGATTATCCACTTTATGCTTTGGAAGATACTCTAGAAAAAGAAAAACCAGAAGTTATTTCCGTAGAAGAAACAGCAACTCGCTACCTGCTAGAAATCCGTAAAATACAGCCAAATGGCCCTTATCTTTTAGGTGGTCATTGTTACGGCGGTGTACTAGCTTTTGAAATAGCGCAACAGTTACAAAAACAAGGTCAAACAGTAGGTTTATTGGTTGTTATCGATGCCATACTATCAGAAACACCTATTGAGTCTACAGACGATGATGATGCAAAATTTTTACTTCGCATAGCTGAATCAATAAAAACTGATAATAATATAGATTTTTCAGTACCTTTTGAAGAACTCCGAGATTTGCCATTAACTCAGCAACTTAATTTAATTAATGAAAAGAGCGATTTCATCTTTAGTGATGTAGAAATTGAAGATTTCCTCCGTTATTACAAACTTTTTAAAGCGCATGTTAAAGCTATGCGGAATTATGAGCCTCAAGTTTATCCTCAGTCCATAACTTTATTTCGAGCTAAGGAGGAAATAATTCATGACTTTGACAATCCAGAATGGTATAGTAATGACCCCTTATTAGGATGGGGTAAATTTACTAGTCAACCTATTCAAGTTATTGAAGTTCCTGGTGATCATTTCTCAATTTTCGTTGAACCTCATATTCAAGAATTAGCTAAACATCTAAAAGATTGTATCGATAATGCTGTATACGTTCTAAATAATGGGAGTAAAATAAGCTGATGAAACTACCCCCAGGGCCAAAAACTCCTTCTTGGTTAATAGCTCTGCAATTTGATAGCAATCCCTTTGGCTATATGGATGCTATTTCCAGAGATTATGGTGATATAGTTACTCTAATGTTTGGTTCTACACCAACAATTTATGTCAGTAATCCTTTAGGAATAAAGGAAATTTTCACAAACACTAAGGAAATTACAGCTAGGGGAGAATTGAACTTGGGTTTCGCCTTGATGACAGGAAATCAAGGAATTCTCCAACTTGATGGTTTAATTCACAAAAATCGACGCAAATTGTTAATGCAAACATTTCATGGAGTGCGGATGCAAGCCTGTGGGCGACGTATCTGCGAACTCACAGAAAAGATTATCAGTAAACAGACATTTGGAAAGCCTTTTGTTGCATACCCAACCATTGAAGATATTACCTTACGAGTGGGTATAGAAGTTGTAATGGGTTTAACTGAAGGAAAGCTTGCTGAGAAAATCAAGCATTTGTTTATTTCTATTCTGAGATATGGACAATCACCAATAGATAAGATTCTGAGGAATATTTGTGGAGAAAGAGATTTAGGTCGATGGAGCCCACAAGGATATCTCCTCTACCTTCGAAAAGAGCTTTTTCAATTGCTATTGACTGAGGTTGAAGAACGTCGTAAGCAAGCAGATTTTTCACGCGCTGATATGATTAGCGATCTGATCTTTGCTGAAGATGAGACAGGTCAACCATTAAGTAATGAGGAAGTACGCGATCTGTTATTATCCCCCATATTTGCATCTGGTGATGCTTCTGGAACTGCGATCGCTTGGTCTTTGTATTGGATTCATCGTTTACCTGCTGTGCGATCGCGTCTACTATCAGAACTTGACAGTCTTGGTGAAAACCCAGACCCCATGAGTATTTTTACACTACCGTACTTAAATGCTGTTTGTAATGAAGCTTTGCGAATTTACCCAACTCAGTTATTTGCATTTCCTAGATTGGTAGAGTCTCCAGTCAAGGTGATGGGCTACGAGTTGCATCCCGGAACAATACTGCTTGCTAATATTTATTCGACACATCAGCGTGAAGATTTATATTCACAACCAAAAGAATTTCAGCCAGAGCGCTTTTTAGAAAAACAATATTCTCCCTACGAATTTCTGCCATTTGGTGGCGGTTCTCGTGTGTGTATTGGCGGAACTTTTGCCCTATTTGAAATGAAACTGATATTAGCAACCATTCTTTCACGTTACGAATTAGAGCTAGTCAGTCAGCGTCCAGAACGTCCCAAATTTGGAGGTTTGATTTGTTACCCGGCTAGTGGTGTGAAAATGGTCGTGCATGGTCTGCGTCAACGTCAAAGAAAGTTGCAGTCATTAGCGGTTGATTTAATTTAATCTCTAGGGTTTTTCCCATTCCTCTGTGTTGATACTGGAGTAAGTAATATTTATGACGCTACCACCAAAAGTGAAAACGCCAACTTGGCTATTAAGTCAGCAGCTTAAAAACAATCCCCTTGGCTGCATGGATGCTATTTACAAACGCTACGGCGACATTGTAACTGTAATGTCTGGTTCTACACCAATAGTTTACGTCAGCAATCCCTTAGGGATAAAGCAAATTTTTAGTAATACCAAAGAAATTACAGACTCTAGTATATTTTTTCGAGATCCCACGCTTACAGTCGGACAGCAAGGAATCCTTGAAGTTGATGGCTTAGTTCACAAACATCGTCGTCCTCTTTTGATGAAGACTTACCACGGAGAGCGGATGAACGCAAGTGGGCAGAATATTTGCGAAATAACGAAAAAAATTACTACTCAACAGGCAATTGGAAAGACTTTTACTGCCCATGAAATCGTGTTAAAGATTATTTTGCAGATAGCGATAGAGATGGTAATAGGTTTAAGAGAAGGAGAGCGTTACGAAAAAATCAAGCATTTATTTACGTCTTTGATAAAATATGAAGAATCTCTCCTGTATGATCTTATTGTTAAAGAATTTTCTTTTGCACAATTGGATTTAGGTCGATGGAGTCCGCGGGGATACCGTAATTACTTTTATAAACAAATATTTCAATTTTTATACGATGAAGTCCAAGAACGCCGGAAGCAGACAGATTTTTCACACACTGATATGCTCTCCGAGCTTATATTTGCTTGTGATGAAACAGGTAAATCATTAACCAATGAAGAGGTGCGTGACCTCCTGTTTTTGCCTATATTCGCAAGTAGGGATGGTGCAGCATATTCGCTTACTTGGTGTTTATACTGGGTTCACCGTTTAAAAGATGTTCGCGATCGACTACTTGAGGAAATTGACGGTCTTGGTAAAAATCCAGACCCTATAAATATTGTTGCATTACCTTACCTTAATGCTGTTTGTAACGAATCTTTACGAATTCGTTCAAGTCCAATGTTTATGTTACCCAGGCTAGTAGAGTCTCCGGTAGGAATAATGGATTATGAGTTAATTCCGGGTACAGTACTGATTGGTAATATTTATTCAACACATCAACGTGAAGATTTATATCCAGAGCCAAAAAAGTTTAAGCCAGAGCGTTTTCTAGAAAAAAAATTTTCTCCTTATGAATTTTTACCCTTTGGTGGTGGTGCTCGTAATTGCATTGCAGCACCTTTTGCTACATTTCAAATGAAGCTTGTATTAGCAACTATTCTTTCAAACTATAAATTAGAGTTGGTTAACAAGCAACCAGAACGACAAAAGCGTTTTGATAACCAGTGTCATCCAAGGAGTGGCGTAAAGATGGTTATGCATGGTCAGCGTTAAAACTAAGAACACTAATAGCCTTCTTTTGTCACTTTCGGAAAACAATAATCTCAGCAAGATTCTGAAAGTTTCATGTGATAAAGCTTTGAGCTTTCATTTTCTAACAGGAACTAAAGTTTGTAGCCAAAACCTGAAGATTAAAGCTCTCAAAGGTTTTCAGCGATTGGGTTCTCCCAAAGTGACAAAAGAGGGATAGTCATTCATTTCTTGGTTGTTTTAAGCATTAGATTGAGTTTTTCGTTCAGTTGATACGCCATATTTATCAATTTCCCCTTTTCCCTCTACAAATAATTTCATTATCCAGGAAGTAAGTATGACAAGGAATAATAAAGGTGCTGTCGTTATAACAGGAGCATCCACAGGTCTCGGTCGAGCAACCGCGCTTTTACTAGATAAGCAAGGATATCGAGTTTTTGCGGGAGTTCGCACAGAAAAAGATGGTGAATCTTTAAAGCAGGCTGCATCTGGAAATTTAACACCTATTATCATAGACATCACAAAAGCCCAAGAAATCAAATCAGCTTCAGAGTTTGTCTCGTTGGCGCTCGGTAATGAAGGATTATCCGCATTAATTAATAATGCATATTCTGGGGTAGATGGGCCATTAGAATGTATTCCAATAGACGATATCAGATGGAATTTTGAAGTAAATGTTATCGGTCAAATTGCAGTCACACAAGCTTTTTTACCAATGCTCCGACAAGTGAAAGGTAGAATAATTAATATTAGTGCAATTTGTGGTAGATTCGCCATACCATATAGAGGGCTTTTATCTACTTCTAAAATTGCACTTGAGGCAATTACAGATACTTTGCGGATTGAATTACGTTCCAGTGGAATTGAAGTACTATCCATATTACCAGGGGGAATAATTACCCCAGAACAGGCTGACAAAGTAGAAGCTGATTGCCAAAAAGTTTTAGGTAATATGTCAACCGAAATGAAAGCTATATATGGCAAAAACTTCAGAGAATGTATGGAAAATTCCGTAGAAGGAAATCGCAGTGAAGGTTTACCAGTTGAAAAAGTTACAGCAGTAATATTGCAGGCTCTCCAAGCTCCGAAACCCAAAAGAGAATATTTTGTTGTGCAATCACCGTGGCAATTCAAGCTGTATGCATTGTACAAAAGATTAGTACCGCACCAATATTTTTATGACAATCTTTATAAGGATATATGAAAAACTTGAAAATTAGTATTTTACACCTATTTTATTCTTTTTCAATAACATCTGTACCAGAGTATAGTAAATATGCAAACTCAACATACTCATGAATTACTCACATCATATTGTCGTTTTTGTTCTTTAGTTCCTAAAGCTAATGGAAAAGATCCAATTGGTGCAGTAGATACTTGCGATTATTGATTAATAATGGGAATTTTACAACCTTGGTCGCAAGAAATGCTTGAGAAAATCTCGTTATTTAGAGGGTTGATGAGTTTATCCCAGGGGTTAGCAAAAGAGATGGAGTTAGAAGAATTAAAGCAGTATCGCGTTAACCGTTTAGTTAAGGTTGAGTAAACTGTAACGACCCAAAAATTAAAAAATGACTCTACAAAAACAATCTCAGATCACAAATGAAATCCTTCAAGGCGATCTGATAAAACTGATGTTCAAGTTATCTATTCCCAGCACTCTGGGGATACTGATGCTGAGTTTAAACACTTTTATTGATGCTTTATTTGCCGGAAGATTCATTGGTGAAACTGCTTTAGCTGGCATCTCACTTGCACTACCACTTACAAGTATAGTCAATGGATTTGGTCTTTTGGTTGGTGTAGGTTCCGCTTCCGTTCTCAGTCGAGCTATTGGTTCAGGAGATATTAAAACTCAGTCTAAAATATTTGGCAACCTCACAGTGATGAGTGTTGCAATCTCCTTGTTTATTACAATTATTGGTTATAAATTTGGTGAAGAATTAATTGGATTTATGGGAGGAAGTGGTGAAGTTGCTTCTGAAGGCACAAAATATTTTAAAATTTATATTTTAGGTTCAGTTTTTTTGATAATAGCAGAAGCTTGTATCGAGGTTATAAAATCAGAAGGAGAAATTAGGTTAAGTACAATATTTAACTGGGTTTTCGTTATTGTTAACATTTTATTAAATTATATATTTACCAGTGTATTCCATTGGGGAACCCAAGGAATTGCTCTTGCTACAGTTGTGGCGATGGTTGTTTATAGTATTGCCAATTTAGCTTATTTTCTTAGTGGTAAAAGTTCTATTCCAGTTAACCTGAAAAAGTTAGCGATCGCCATATATTTACTACCACCAATTTTATCAGTAGGAATATCAGCGCTATTTTATCCAGCTATGATATTGGTTCAAGAAGCTGTGATGTTTAATTTAATTTCCGATTATGGAACAAATAGTGATATTGCTTTCTTTGGAGCAACAATGAAAGTTGTTTCATTACCCTTGATTCCTGTCGTTGGTTTTGCACAAGCATTACAACCTGTAATTGGTATGAATTATGGTTCAAAAAACTACAGCAGAGTCAAAAAAGCATACTTAATTTTTGCAATAATTGGAGCTATCCTATTACTACCTATTTGGCTATTTTTACAATTATCTCCTAGTATATTTTTGGGCATAATTTTGCCAGGAATTGATTTTACAAAAGATGATATAACAAATTTTAGAATTCTCAATATGTTAACACCACTATGGCCTTTAGCATATTGTAGCAATACTCTATTTTTATCTATGGGTAAAGGTAAGATTGTATTATTAGCCATATTTTTCAAAAGTATAGTTTTAAACGTACCAATGATGGTTTTGTTATCAAGATTGATGGGTTTAAGAGGGATATATATTGGCTCAATATTTGCAGATATTTTATTTATGTTATTAACCCTTGGTTTAACATTTTTAGAATTTAAGAATTTATCTAAACTCAACTTTACCTAACAATATTAATTTATATTATATTAATACTCAATACGAAGCCTTAAGGTCTTACTTTACTGAGTAAGATTGGATTTAAGTGTCATGACTGATTAACAGTAATTCATCTATAGGATTACTATTTATTTGATTTTTGAACGAAATTAGGTATTGTAGAGTGTGTTAGAACGGGGATCGTAACGCACTATTATCAAGGATTTGATGCCGTACTCCCCGTGCTAACATATCCTACGGATATTTTCATAAATCAAACCGGATTCCTATATTTCACAACTTTTTATTACTCAATGGAGAGTTTTCATGGTGACATCTTCTATTTCTCAAGAACGGGTGTGGTTTATTACTGGTAGCTCAAGCGGTCTTGGTCGAGCTTTAGCAGAAGCAGTACTAGAAAAAGGTGAAGCGGTAGTTTTAACAGCACGAAAAGCTGAGAAAGTTGAAGATTTAGCTTCAAAGTTTCCAGATCGTGCCATCGTGGCACAACTTGATGTTAGGAAACCCGAAGAGGTAAGGGAAGCAGTAAAGCAAGCAATTGCTTACTTTGGACGTATCGATGTACTTGTTAACAATGCCGGGGTTTCCACTATTGGGACAATTGAGGAAGTCAGCAATGAAGAAGTTCGTCGTCTATTTGAAACAAATTTTTTTGGTGTTTTAGAAACGCTACGGGTAGTGTTACCTTATATGCGACAACAACGCAGCGGACACATCCTTAATGTTTCATCAATAGGTTGCTTTTCCACTGCTACTGCCTGGGGGTTCTATAACAGTAGTAAACTTGCGCTAGAAGGAATTTCTGGAGCATTGCTAAGTGAAGTTGCTCCATTCGGCATTAAGGTTACAATTGTTGAACCTGGTGCTTTCCGTACAGATTTTATTAAACGTTCTGTTGTTGTAATTGATACTGAAATTGAAGATTATGAAATATCAATTGGAAATATACGTCAGAATATGTGGGATCACGATTTAAACGCACTTGGTGATCCAAAAAAAGCAGCTTTGGCAATGATTAAAGTGGTTGATAGCGATAACCCACCTATCAGATTGGCGCTGGGAGCAGATTCGGTAGAAACTATTGAAAGTGTATTGCAGTTTATAAAAGCAGAATTAGATGCTTGGAGAGAAGTATCTATGAGTACTGATGTTGACAAGGTTGTAATGAATAAAATCTCGCTTACGTAGAGTTATTTATAAAGGCTAGTGTGGTTACTGCCTGTCTACGCGGTGCAACCATCTGTATTACTTACTGTTTCTGGTTTTCTTTCAGATTATACTTTCCCCGTAGTAACAAAAGAGGGATTATAGTGTTATAGTGCCAAGGATGGTGGAGGGTTCAGGGACAAATTGAAACTGTAAATCATCTACAGCAAATAAATCTCCTTTAATTTCAAAGTACTTGATATCATTGCTAGCTCTTGAAAAGCCTGCATAGGTGCTTGCTCCCTTGGGGGCAGTAAATGATTCAAGAAAATTATAATTAGTGTCATAAATACTGAGGATTTCAGGGCCTCCTTGTGAATCGGCAATTCCAATTCCTACCTGATTGACTAAATTCGTAAATTGGAACTCAATTGTACTATCCCATCCTAAGTTACCATCAGTACCGCGTTCACCATTACGCCCAGTTCCGATATAGTTAGGTTGGCTTTGGCGAGAAATTCCATATCTGGCAAAAGTTCCTAGTCCTTCTAACTCTCTAATGGAAGTCACATCTTGAGCGAGATAATCACTGACGCCAACTAGAGTACCTGAAGGCTGATCATCAAAATTGATCAAAGTACCAAAAATTGGACTCAAGGATGATCAACTAAGTGTTCCCACGAATGAAGCTGCTTGTGATGGACTAGCCAAGAGGGTAGAAGCGACAGCAACTCCAAGACCAAATGCAATACTAACTTTGGTATTGTTTTGTTGAGTCATGAATTTATCTAAATAACAACTGACTATTGACTATATTGATTCAACCACATTCAACTTTGAAACCGTAATTTTGCGAAGTTATCCTTTCGGATGCGCTTCTGTGTGATACAAAAAAGATGTAGTTAATTTACTTAAAACTACCTGTAAAAACTCGCTTACAATTTACTCACTCAGAAGTAGCACTCAGGATTTGGTATGAAACGTTCAAATCGCCTGACTTGGATGGGAGCGATCGCACTAGCTGCACTCGTTTTGCTTAGTCTTTTCGTGGCTCCAAATAATACTAAAATTAACACTGGCTCTACTTATAACCGCGCCTCCGATGGCTATGGTGCTTGGTATGCTTTTATGCAACAGCAGGGAATTTCTATCAAGCGCTGGCAAAAGCCTTTTAGTGACATTCAGCCAGATAGCAACCCTGTTACCTTCCTACAGATAAGCAGCGATCCAAGGCAGACGACATTGGATAGTCAAGAGCGTGAATGGGTAGAAAAAGGAAATACTTTGGTAATTTTGGGTGCGGGGGCGCGGGTTACAGAAGCGGAGTTTAGCACTATGCAAAAATCCCCCCAAGGCAATATTAAAATTGATACACGTAGACGATATAAAAAAGCTAACTCCCAGCAAGTTGATTTAGGCGATCGCTTTGGTGCTATTGTTTGGGAACAAAATTACAAAAAAGGAAAGGTGATTTTTTCTACCACTCCTTATTTAGCCGCCAATGCCTACCAAGATTATTTAAGTAATTTCAAGTATTTAGCCAATTTGGTTAATCAAAAAGGTAACACAGTATTTGTCGATGAATACATCCACGGCTATAAAGATGCCGATGTCAGGAAGAAAGAAAGCGAAGCAGATTTATCTAGTTTTTTTGCTAAAACTCCTGTATTTCCAATATTGGTGCAAGTAGGTATCCTGCTATTAGTGTTAATTTGGGCGCAGAATCGCCGCTTTGGCAAGCCAGTAGCTTTAGATACACCAGTTGTAGATAACAGCGAGGCATACATCCAAGCTTTAGCGGGAGTGTTGCAGAAAGCTGATACCACCGACTTTGTTGTAGAGATGGTAGGTAAACAAGAACAACTACAACTCCAAAAAGCCTTGGGATTAGGGCAAATACCTTTAGAACGTGAAGCCTTGATCAATTTCTGGATAGAAAAAACAGGCGCAAGTGCAGCAGAACTAGATACAGTTTTAAAGCTACAATCTCGCAAACAACCCATCAGTGAACGAGAACTGTTAAGCTGGTTGGGGAAATGGCGAAACATTAGATTAATTCGTAATGACGCTCGTTCCGACGCTCGATAACTCGCTAACGCTGCGCTATCGCTACCGCTACGCTAACGTAATTAATTTTTTGGGACTTCCAAATAAAAAATATCCCAAAACTGATGTAGAAATACCGTCTATTTTTCCTCTCTGTGTTCTCTGCATCTCTGTGGTTTATTTATTTGCATAATTTATTTGTTGGAAATACCTTTGTAATTATGCATAATATTTCTGCATTCGTGATTTATCAATAAAAAATATGAGCGAAACCCATCCTATCTTAATTCGCCTCGGTCAAGGTCTTAATCAAGTAATTGTCGGACAATCGAGCCTAATAAAACAACTCTTAGTAGCACTGCTAGCGGGTGGACACGTAATTTTAGAAGGAGTACCGGGAACTGGTAAAACTCTGCTAGTAAAAGTATTAGCGCAGTTAATCCAAGGAGAGTTTCGCCGGATTCAATTAACACCAGATGTTTTACCTTCAGATATTACTGGTACAAATATTTTTGACTTGAATAACCGCAATTTCACTTTAAAAAAAGGGCCAATATTTACCGAAGTGCTGCTAGCAGATGAAATCAACCGTACTCCTCCCAAGACACAAGCGGCGCTACTGGAAGCGATGGAAGAGATGCAGGTAACATTGGATGGTGAAAGTTTGCCCTTACCAGATTTATTTTGGGTGATTGCAACCCAAAATCCCCTGGAATTTGAGGGGACTTATCCCTTACCAGAGGCGCAGTTGGACAGATTTTTATTTAAGCTGGTGGTAGATTACCCAGATCAAGCTGCCGAAAAGCAAATGTTACTGAATCGTCAGGCGGGTTTTGCAGCACGGCGTTTGGATATTAGCCGTTTGAAACCAATCGCAACAGTAGCCGACATTTTGCAAGCACGACAAGCAGTTAAAGAGGTTAAAGTATCAGAAGCGATCGTTGATTATTTGTTGGCGTTGGTGAGAACATCGCGTCAATATCCTGATTTAACTTTGGGTGCATCGCCTCGCGCCGCCGGTGCTTGGTTGCAGACATCTCAAGCCTTAGCGTGGTTGACTGGAAGAGATTTTGTCACGCCAGACGATGTTAAAGCAGTTGCATCGCCACTGCTACGTCATCGCCTCATTTTGAAGCCAGAAGCGATGCTGGATGGTTTACAAATGGATGCGGTAATTGCGTCGGTAATTAATCAAGTACCAGTTCCCAGGTGAAAAAATTCCTTGTAAAGCTAGTAACGCCTGAAAGGGAGAGGCGACTTAAGTTTCCTCTCTTTAATTAGAAATTATGAATTAATAATTATTTGGTCATCGTATTATAATTTCATATCGTCTAATTATTGCCAGAGAGTATTGATAAAATCTTGAGTCTTTTTTAAATTAGCCTTTTTCTTCATCGGCTATAATTTGAAACCTTTAAATGCTTCTTCTTGCCAATAAGACACCAATTTGGACGCAAATCATTCCCACGAGCGCACTACCAACCCAATAAATTAACAGCATCGTGATATCTCCCTCATCTAAGAAACCTCTTGATTCCAAACCATAGGTAGAAAAAGTAGTATATGCACCGCAGAAGCCTGTTGTCGTCATCAGGCGAAGTTCAGTCGAGATGATGCGAATATTCTCGGTTGCTAGAGTCAAAATATAAGCAATCAATAAACAGCCAGACACGTTAATCAAGAATGTGCCGTAAAAGCCAAAATTTGTTCCAAAAATAGCTTTTGCCAGTTCAGTTATATAGAAACGACTCAACGCTCCAAAAATCGCCCCGATCGCTACAGCTAGGGAATAACGTCTTTTTAAAAAACCCATTGCTTTTTACCTAAAATTGATTGTGTATCGTTTTTCGTAAGCTACATCTCAACCATTTTTATTACTTTACGAAAAGCTTGGCGATCGCAGCTCCAATAATCACTGCTCCCAAACCTAGAATTGCACTCCCAGCCCAATAAAAAGCTGTCGCAGCAGTTCGTTTGCTACGCCATAGGGTTAGAGTATCAAAGCCATAGGTTGAAAATGTGGTGTAAGAACCTAAAAATCCAGTTCTAATAAGTAAATCCAATTCCTTGGGATAGCCTGTAATATCTTTGGAAATCGTGAAAAAGAAACCCATCGCTAAACATCCAGTCAAATTAATGGCGAATGTTGCGTAGGGAAATTTTGTCCCCAATTTAGCTTTTGTCCATTCTGTAATATGAAACCGAGATAACGCCCCAGGAACCGCACCTGCCGCGATTGCTAAAACATTAGTTATGTCTGACATTAGTTAATATTTATCCTGTGCTAAAGTTTGTTTATTGTAAAGCAGATAAAGTGCAAGTTTTTTGATAAAACAATACTAAAACTTTTAAAAACTCACCAGCGTTAGCAAAATCATCAGATATAATAGGACTAATATTTGATTTCTGAAAAAGCTCGGTACAGATCGAAAATCTTAATTCCTTATTCCCTACTCGCTACTCCCCACTCCCCACCCACGTAGATAATTTCAAAAATTAAATACGATTCCTATAGATGATTCAGAAATTTTCTCTACAAATAAAAATGGTGTGTCACAGTTACCTGAAATACGCTGGAAATAGGCTTTTGGATCGCAACTTCACGGTCGCGATCGCACCCCTACACTTTAGGCTTTTAGAAAGTAGACCAAAAGGAGGCTAAAACTAACTGCCTCCACAAGTTATAAAGTATGTGTAGATAAGACAGCAAGTATGTTCAGGAAAAAATCTCTATGACAAGCTACCAAGAAACCATACCTAGTAACGAATCCATTAATGAGCTAATCGCCGAGACGGCAAGCATTAACCATGTGGAGGTAATTGAAAATGTCATCGATTCTTTGGAACAAGATGACAGTGCGATGGTTAGCCACACTCCAGAGGGTGGTTATCTCTGGAAGTTTAAGTATGGAAGTGTGCAAGTATTTGTCCAACTCAACGGGACAACCGATGAAGACACCATCACGGTTTGGTCTACGGTGCTAAATTTACCTGCCAAAGATGAACCTAAGTTAATGCGGTATCTTTTAGAGTTAAACTGCTCTAGTACTTTTGAAGCGCGTTTCGGTATTATTGAAAACCGGGTGGTTGTGATATCAACACGCACCTTAGCTGAGTTATCTCCTGGCGAAGTGTCTCGACTCGTTACCATTGTGGCAACGATCGCTGATAATAACGATGAAGCTTTACAAACTGAATTTGGTGCAACTTAAGGAATTTTGGATTTTGGATTTTAGGTCGCACCTTTGGTGTGCTTTCAGCGCAACTTGGATTTTAGATTGGGCAACTACAGCATCGAATGCATAGTACTCAGGTTTGGCGACTAATTCCTTTGCTAGAGGCAGACGGGAATGTGCAGATGGCGGTTGACCGATGGTTGCTAGAACAGCACTATTCGGGAAAGCACCCGCCAACTCTGCGCTTTTATACCTGGTCGCCACCTGCCATTTCTCTGGGCTATCATCAACGCCAATTCCCTGAGCATTGGCAACATTTAACTTGGCAAGGGCAAAAACTGGATTTAGTGCGGCGTCCTACCGGTGGACGGGCTGTGTTACACCAAGGTGATTTAACTTACGCTGTAGTCACATCTGGACTTACGGGTAGTCGCCTCCAAGTGTACGAAAAAATTTGCGAGTTTTTGATTCAAGGGTGGCGATTGCTCGGCGTAGAATTACATTACGGTACAGAGGGGCGAGGTTACATCCACAACCCTAACTGTTTTGGTACTGCTACCAGTGCAGATTTAGTTTTGCCAGATGGTGGCAAACTCATCGGTAGCGCTCAACTGCGACGTAGTGGCACAATTTTGCAACATGGTTCCATGCGTTTGCAACCCGATGCTCAACTGTTAAATCAAGTATTTGGTGCAGAATCTTTTACGACTTTACAACTGCCTCAAAGTCTGAGTGTAGAAAAGATTATTGCAGCTTTAGTTGCCGCAGCTAGTAATTGTTTTGATATGCAGATAGAGTTGAAACCCCTCTCGCAATGTGAGTGGGAGGAAATTTTGGCGCATCAGCCCTAAATCTTGAGAGTAGAAGTTTCTTTAAGATATCCTGCTGTCACACAATCATCAATCAGTTGTAAAACAAACGGCCACAGTTCCGGCGCACCTGTTTCTACTGGTGCTACCCGTTTCATCACCTGGTCGCGCTTAATGCCATGAATGCGCCAAGTCCCGCCCTGAGTTTGTTGATTGTGCAGCAAAGGCTGTATACGGTCTAGGGCTGCGGCAAACTTAGCAGTGCTTGTTTCTCCCGCTTCAAACTCATCCCAGAGTAAACGCAACTCTCTAGCTTGAACTGTCGGTAAAAGTCCAAATAAGCGTAACGCTGCTTGTGCTTCTCGTTCTGCCTTGCCGTCATTACCCTGCACATCGTAGCAGAAGGTATCACCTGCATCAATTTCTACCAAATCGTGAATTAACAGCATTTTGATGGCATGTAATATATCAACACCCTCCGGGGCATATTCTGCTAATACACTTGCCATCACCGCTAAATGCCAAGAATGTTCTGCACTATTTTCTCGGCGTGACCCATCAGTGAGTAGGGTTTGGCGCATCACCTGTTTCAATTGGTCAATCTCGATGATGAATTGAATTTGTTGAGTCAGCCGATTAATTTGCACCTAGATTTATGATTGTGGGTAAGATTTACTGGATTTTGGACTTTAGGTGATTGTTGTCTCAATAATTCTGGCGAATCTGCAAGGACTTTTTTCTGCATACCAATTAAAAAGCGCCTGGGAGTGTTGCCGTGTTTCCACCCCAAACGCTTTTTATTTTTAACTTGCTCCTCACACAATTAGATAGTATCACTGCTTCAATCAAAAGGCGAGTATATTGAGTGACACTTTCAAAACTGTACCTACAATCCAATTTTTCTATTTCTATATATAAATTAAAAAATGCCTGGGAGTGTTGCCGTGTTTCCACCCCAGGCATTTTTTATTCTCAACTTGCTCCTCACACACAAATAAACATTATCACTACTTCTATGAAATCGCAAGTATATTGAGTGAAATTTTTGACAAAATAAAAAGCGCTTGGGAGTGTTGCCGTGTTTCCACCCCAGGCGCTTTTTACTTTTAACTTGCTCCTCACACACGACTAAAACATATCACTGATTCAATCAAAAAGCAACGATATTGTGTGACACTTTGTAAAGTGTACACTTTGCGGAGACTATTTTAGTGTAAAAAGTGACGTACACCAGTTAAGACCATCACCAAACCCAGTTCGTTAGCAGCAATGATAGAATCTTTATCGCGTACACTTCCCCCTGGTTGGACAATGGCTGTAATTCCTGCTGCTGCGGCTGTTTTTACTGAATCATCGAAGGGGAAGAATCCATCGCTGGCGAGAATTGCACCTTTGGCTTTTTCTCCAGCTTGTTCTAGAGCAATTTTAACTGAGCCGACGCGGTTCATTTGACCAGCACCTACTCCTAGTGTAGTGCGATCGCTTGTCACAACAATGGCATTAGATTTAACATGTTTGCAAACTTTCCAAGCAAACAGCAATTCAGCTAACTCGCTGTCGGTGGGTTGGCGTTCGGTGACAACTTGCCATTGACTGCTATCAGCAATCACATCATCGTTAGCTTGAACAAGGAAACCACCTGTGATCGCTTTCACTGTATCCTTAGGGCCACTGCTCAAATCAGCTAGAGTCAAAACCCGCACGTTAGATTTCTTAGCAAGGATTTCTTGAGCTTCGGCTTCACAACTTGGTGCAACCACGCATTCTAAAAATGTTTTAGTTAACTCGCTAGCTGTAGCTGCATCAATCGGACGGTTGAGTGCGACAATTCCACCAAAAGCAGAAGTAGAATCAGCATTAAAAGCTTTCTGATACGCTTCTGAAATGCTGCTTCCCAATGCCGTACCACAAGGATTTGTATGTTTGATAATCGTTGCGGCTGGAGTATCAGTGAACTCAGCAATAATTCGGCGTGCGGCTTCTAAATCAACTAAGTTATTGTAACTAAGTTCTTTGCCTTGCAGTTTTGTCGCAGATGTCCATCCTGTTGGAGTAGTACCAGTTTGATACCAGGTGGCGGGTTGATGGGGGTTTTCACCGTAACGCAGAGATTGTAATTGTGTACCGCTAAGGGTGTACTGCTGTGCTTCTGAGAGGTAAGATGCAAACTGACAAGTCAGCGCTTGCGCTATCGCTTGATCGTAGCTAGCAGTGTGCGAAAATCCTTTTAATGCTGCCTTTTGCCGAAACTCTAGGGATGCTTCGCCGTTATTTTGCCGCAATTCCTGCAAATACTCGTCATACTGTGCTGGATCGCATAATACAGCCAGATGAGCAAAGTTTTTCGATGATGCCCTTAACATAGCAGGGCCACCGATATCAATTTGTTCAACCGCTTGGGATAATGTTACCCCTGGTTTAGCGATCGTTTCCTCAAAAGGATATAGATTTACCACCACTAAATCAATCAGGCGAATTTGGTTATTTTCTAAATCTGTAATATCTTCGGGAACATCTCGCCGGGCCAAAATTCCGCCATGAATCCGGGGATGTAGGGTTTTGACTCGACCACCTAAAATTTCTGGTGAACCTGTATAATCTGCAACTTTGGTAACAGGGAGTCCCGCATCTTTGAGTGCTTGGGCTGTTCCCCCACTGCTGATTAAATCAAAGTCAAATTCTTCAACCAAGCTACGGGCGAGGTCAATTAAACCAGTTTTATTAGATACACTCAGCAGGGCTAGACGCGCCATTGATCAATTCCTTAAATATTAGCTTGTGAAGCAAAGGATCTCAAGTTTTGCATAAGGCTTGGTTCACTTCAAGACCATGAGGAATTTATATACTTACATCCCTCAGAGTCAGCACTGTCGAAAATCCTGGAAATAAGCAATAAGTAGGCTTAGTCTCTAATATTTGCGATCGCCTAAACTAAAA
>NZ_DASQZC010000535.1:0-24018 GCF_035638895.1 Nostoc sp.
TGTAAGCGGTAAGCTTGGTTTTGCTCGGCTTCATATTCTTCCAAAACAACGTGATAGTTGGTTCCGCCAAAGCCAAAGGAACTTACACCTGCGCGTCTTGGTGCTTCTCCTTCTGGACGAATCCAAGGTCTAGTTTCGGTATTCAAATAAAAGGATGAAGTTTTAATGCTGAGTTTGGGATTCGGCTCGGTGATGTTAATTGTCGGCGGTAATACTTTGTGATGTAAAGCCAAAGCAGTTTTAATCAAACTCGCCGCACCCGCAGCCGCTTTTGTGTGTCCGATTTGTGATTTCACACTACCCAAAGCGATGTGCTGCTTTTTGTCATCATGAACATCAAAGAAGTCTTTTAAAGAACCGAATTCTGTCGGATCTCCAGCCATTGTACCTGTACCATGTGCTTCCATCAAACCAACGGTAGCAGGAGAAAAGCCGGCATCTTCATAAGCGCGTTCTAAGGCTTTGACTTGGCCTTCTTTGCGGGGAGCATAAATGCTCTTGTAACGCCCATCGCTGGAAGTACCAATACCTTTAATTACGGCATATATTTTATCGTTGTCCCGTTCAGCATCTTCTAACCGTTTGAGGACAATCATCCCGATACCTTCACCCAGCATCATCCCATCGGATTTAGCATCGAAAGGTTTGACATTTTCGCTAGGAGAAACAGCCGGTGTTTTGCTGAACGAGATGTAAGCCATAATGGTGTTGTCGGTATCAACACCACCAGTCAGCATCATGTCAGAACGATGCTCAACTAGCTCGCTAATTGCCATTTTTAAAGCACCAAAGGAACTAGCGCAAGCGGCATCAACTACACAATTCATCCCGCCAAAATTTAGGCGATTGGCAATTCTACCTGCGACTACGTTAGCTAACATTCCAGGGAAAGCGTTCTCATCCCACTTCACATAAGCGCTTTTGATTTTATCAACGATTTTTTGGGTATCTTCATCAGATAAACCACTGCTTTTAAGGGCTTTTTCCCAAATCGGATATTCCAATCTCGCAGAAAGTGGCATTCCTAACTGCTTGGCCATAGCCACGCCTAAGATTACCCCAACCATCTCGCGGTTAAACTCACGTTTTTCGCCATAACCTGCATCTTCCATCGCTTCTTTCGCAACCACTAAACTTAATAGTTGCGATACATCTGTAACTTCCAAAATGCTAGGTGGTATACCGAATTCCATCGGGTTAAAATCTACTTCTGGAAGAAACCCGCCTCTTTTGCAATAGGTTTTATCTTCAGTAGTTCTAGGATTGGGATCGTAATAATCTTCGACGCTCCAGTGAGTGGAAGGAACATCAGTAATACAGTCAATTTTATTTACTATATTTTGCCAGTATTCTCGCAAGTTTCTAGCTTGAGGCAATAGAGAAGCCATCCCAACGATGGCGATAGGATTGTGTTGTAATTGTCTGTTAATTCTGTTTATTGACACTGATTTATCTGACTTCATTTTTTTTCCTTCGATAGACTTAATTACAGCCTGTTCACAATTATTTATCAGGCTCTCTAACTCCGTTAAGGCAGTATCAATTGAATAAGCAGACATAGGGCATAGTGAGTACTGTGGATTGTGTAGTTACAGTAATTTCTGTTGCCTACTAATTAATGAAAAAGTCTTGTTGTGCAACCAGTTAGCACCTCTGAAAGTCTGGCGAAAAAGTAATTACGAATTACGAATTACGAATTACAAATTATGCCAGGTAAAGCCTTATGTTTCCAGGCGACTTTGGCACACTGCGTAGGCGTAGCCCGTCGTAGACATCGCGAAAAATTGTTATCCAACGTTAGACTCTTTAAATTGTGGCAATAGGTCAAAGACGTTGTTAAAACTGGTAAAATAGTCTTGGAGTGTAATAGCTGCTTGACCAGTAAATTTAATCCATTTGTAATGGTAAATATTTTGAGTAATGGTATCCTACTGTAGCGATGAAAACTGAGGAGTAGCTAAGAGAACAGAAACGTTTTTTCACCCGCAAGCTTTTAATTATCTAGCCTAACCACAGCAACATAGCTGTTGTTAATGGCTACGTTCTGTATCTCGATTAATGTCATAGCCAATTTCAACGTTCGGGATAATGTATTTTATGCTATTTGAACCAGCAAAGTTGACAAGTTCGTTACACAAAAGACACCACCTGTAATCCTAATTTATGCAAGTTGAAAAAGTAATTAAACGAGCAGACGGTGATGCCAAAGCAGTTATCTTTAGTTATTTTTAATTTCAAAATCTCACTTAAATAACTAGTTTCTCTAACCACTTTAAAGCATTGAATTAATAAAAATACTAACATACTTTACAGAAATTAAATCATTTCTTTAAAGTTATTTTATAAAGGAACATCCACAATTACTGATGTTAATTTAAATAAAATTAAGCAAAAAAGTATAATTTATAACTCTATAAATGTGCCAGATATTTTGTTGTTTACGCATTAACCATAAATTTGTGCTGAATTAAGTTAACAATGTAAATCTGTTGTCTAGTAAGTAACAATTCACTGAATACATAGATAAACTGAATAACCATAAGTATATTTTCTCAGAGAAACATCATAATTGAGTCAAAGTTTTGGGTTATTTTTCAATATAAGTCAAGCTAAGAAACAAAGCGGTTATTTATAAAGCAAATATTAATTTTTAGTATGTTGCTTGGTAAACATAATTATGATTACATCTTTTAAAAGGGCAAATCCTTTGTTAAAGGTAAACAAACTTCCACCACAGTATACTCGTGTATTTTTAGATATGCGTTGACGTAACTCACCAAATGTATCGCTTCATGCCTTTAATTATTATGAACAAACTTTCTAATAATGTCTTATAATACACAACCTTACTAATAATAATCTGTTAGTAATATCACATCTGCTTAATAACGAACTATCTTTTGGTATTCAATTAACAGACAAACAGTTAGTAATGAGCAAATTTATTCAGTCTCTGATCTGACTGTGATGAAATATTTTAGTGAGAGAATCAGGATTTATACAAAGCTAATTGGTTGACAAAAATTAATTTTTATGCCATTATTAATAACAAGTTTATCCCAACTTTGAGATCATTTTTATTAGCGCTTCGTTGTTCTTGAAAGTTAAGTTTCCCGGTTAGCCCTATTGTATTTTACGCTACGGGATTAGATGTCAAATTAGGATATAACTTAGGAAGCTTTGAAGTAACACCACCATTAATTTTCACGCCACAATAGTGAGTTTGGGCGGCAAAAGCGTAGAACAATTCATATAAAACCAATTTAGACCCATCCACTTGATTAAGGTAGAAAACCTAGAGGAAAAGCCCTCTTGAGAATTTGCGGATGAGTCTATATCTAAGCGATTAAATATAACCAGGCTATCCCCTAGAAAACAGAATTGGAATGAAAAGATGGCAGTAAATAAAGAAAGCCGATTATTCACAAAACCCGTAGGGCGATCGCAAGTAATTTTAGCAGCTTCTCTCACCTTGGCGGCGGGATTAATAGCTTTTTATAGTGTGGTACCGTTTTGGTCTAAACCTAAAGTTGTGACATCGCAAGCGAATCCTCCAAAAGCTACCACTCCTGCAAAACTTGCTGTGACAGCCTTGGGACGTTTGGAACCAGAAGGCGAAGTTACTTCTTTGACAGCTCCGGCTTCTAATAACGGGGTGCGAGTAGAAAGACTGTTGGTAAAAGAAGGCGATACAGTTAAAGCAAGCCAAGTACTGGCATATCTAGAAAATTATGGTCGTTCTAGAACCGCATTGCAACAGGCTTTAGACAAACTGCAAGTTGCCAAAGCTAAACTAGCGCAGGTTAAATCTGGAGCTAAAACCGGAGATGTGGATGCTCAAAAGGCAGCGATCGCCCGTTTAGAGCCACAATATAAAGGGGATGTTGCTACACAACAGGCGACAATCGACCGTATCCAGGCTGAAGTAGACAATGCTCAAGCCGAGAACGATCGCTATCAGCAATTATATAGACAAGGTGCGATCGCGGCTTCTGTAGCAGATACCAAAGCTTTGCAACTAAAGACTACACAACAGCAGTTAACAGAAGCCCAAGCCACTCTCAAGCGAACTCAAGACACATACCAAGAACAACGCAAACAAGCACAAGCGCAACTAACCAGTATTAGTGAAGTGCGTAGTGTAGATGTTCAGGTAGCACAAACCGAAGTCAACAGTGCAACAACTTCTGTTCAACAAGCAAAAGCCGACTTGGATTTAAGTTATATCAAATCTCCCATAAATGGCAAAATTTTGAAAATTCACGCCAAAACCGGAGAAGTAATCAGCACCAGCAGAGGATTTGCTGAAATCGGTAAGACATCTCAAATGTATGTGATTGCAGAGGTGTATCAAACCGATGTTCAAAAAGTGCGTGTAGGGCAAAAAGCCACCATTACCAGCACTGCATTTACTGGAACAATAAAAGGCACTGTAAAAGAAATTGGTTGGCAAGTTGACAAGCAAAGCATCTTCAGCCTAAACCCTGGCTCAGATACAGACCGCAGAATAATTGAGGTAAAAGTCTCCATCGATAATCCCGCAGATAGTGAAAAGGTTGCTCGTTTCACCAACTTACAGGTAGATGTAGCCATTCATATTTAGTCAATTGAGCATTGGGCATGGAGCATTAGTTATTAGCCATTCACAAATGACAAATGACAAATGACAAATGACAAATAACAAATAAATCCATGAATTTCAAAATTCCTTTAGGATGGCTACAGCTAGCACAGCAAAAAGTTCGTTTACTAATAGCTGTAGCTGGGATTGGTTTTATTGTGCTGCTAATGTTTGTGCAACTTGGTTTTCAAGATGCCCTCTATTCAAGTGCAACCGCAGTGCATCAGAATCTCAAAGGAGATTTATTTTTAGTTAGTTCTCAATATAAATCTTTGACCTCAAATCAAAGTTTTTCGCGGACTCGTTTGTACCAATCTCTAGGGTTTAATGGCGTAGAGTCAGTTAGCCCCATGTATTTGCAATTTGCCAAACTGAAAAATCCGGCAACCGGTGAGAAATATTCAATATACGTTATTGGTTTCGATCCCGGTAGACCTGTGATGAACCTCCCAGAAGTTGAGAAAAATTTAGATAAACTCAAAATTCCCGATGTCATGCTTTTTGACCGGAGTTCTCGCCCAGAGTTTGGCCCAATAGCTACAAAATTTGATGCGGGAGATACTGCACAGACAATTGAAATATTTCCCTTCAATTCATTAATTGGCTATAGAGTTAGAATTGGTGGTTTATTCAGCTTAGGGGCTTCCTTTGGGGTAGACGGTAATTTAGTTGTCAGTGACTCAACTTTCTTGAGGATAAACCCTAATAGTCGTCCGGCAGATATGATAGATATCGGTTTGATTTCCCTCAAACCTGGTACTAATGCAGAAGCAGTACTAAAAAATTTGCAAGCAACTTTACCTAATGATGTCCAAGTTTTTACACGCCAAGGCTTCATTAATTTTGAGAAAGAATATTGGGCTGTCAGAACACCCATTGGTTTTATTCTTAACTTAATGTTGACAATGGCTGCGGTTGTTGGTGTGGTTATTGTTTATCAAATTCTTTACAGCAATATTGCTACGCAGTTCGTTGCTTACGCCACTTTAAAAGCTATAGGTTATGCCAATAAATATTTATTAAATGTGGTATTTCAGCAAGCTTTAATTTTGGCAATTTTAGGTTATATTCCAGGATTTCTTAGTTCTATCTTGGTATATAGTTTTGCAGCAGAAACAACTAAATTACCAATATTGATGACCATTAATAATGCACTTCTTGTCTTAACTTCAACAGTTTTGATGTGTATAGCATCAGGAGCGCTTGCTATCAACAAACTCCGCTCCGCAGATCCTGGAGATATTTTCTAGCTATTCTTAATAGCAAAATAATCAAATTATTTTGCGTTGATATAGTCTCACAAGTAAGCATTGGTGCAGACTCTCCACAGAAAAATTGCTCTTTATACCCATTTTAGATATTAGGTTAAAAGCCTTTACCAAAATTGCGATTCGGTAAAACTTTGAAACTTTTTATCTAATAAATCAAATTCACTTATTTAACAATAAGCCCAAATTTATGAACCTCAAAAACAAAACCCTGCTAATCACTGGGATTGATGAACTTGTCGGTTTGCGTACAGCCGAGTTAGCTATAGCGCAAGGAATGAATGTTCGTGGACTGCAAAGTTCTACAGAACAGAACAAACAATTACAGAATTTAGGTGTTGAAGTAATTATTGGTAGCATCACCGATTCTGCTATAGCTCAAAAAGCTTGCCAGGGAGTAGATATCGTTTTACATACAGAGCAAATTGCCGAAGAAGCTGGCGCAATTAACCATTTTCGTGATGTGAATGTTGGCGGTACTGTCAACATAGCTAAAGCCGCTAAACAGGCTGGTGTCAAAACATTTGTGCATCTATCCAGCGTGATGGTTTACGGTTTCAACTATCCTAATGGTATTACAGAATCCGGGCCACTTTCTGGCGAAAATAATCCATACTGCCAAACGAAAATAGAAGCTGAAAAAGCACTACTAGAACTGAATAATCCTTCCGATTTTGGCATCATCATTATTCGAGCCGGAGATGTTTACGGCCCAGGAAGTATTCCCTGGATAGTCAGACCAATTCTGATGATGCGTCAAAAATTATTTGCCTATGCCAACGATGGTAAAGGAGTAATCAATCATGTATATATAGATAACTTGATTGATGGTATCTTTCTTGCGATAGAAAAAGAAACCTATGGTGAAATATTTAATATCACCGACGGACAAGAAACTTCGTGGAAAGAGTATTTTATGCGTTTAGCAGCAATCGAAGGTTTATCAGCACCGCTTTCATTACCCAAAGATGAAATCAAGTTGTTTTTAAAACTACGCGTTCAAGGACAAAAACTTTTTCGCAAAAAAGTTGATATTTTACCAGAGTCTATAGATTTTATGACTCGTCCTTATGCTTGTTCGATTGCCAAAGCAGAAAGCCTGTTAAATTATAAACCAACAATTGACCTAGAATCAGGAATGCGGCGAACACATGAATGGCTGCAAAAAACAGATATTCAAAGCTTGATGAAATAGTCTTTTGGGAGTAGGGAATAGGGAGTGGGGAGTAGGGATACTTAGAAAAGTAGGTTGGGTTGAGCGTAAGTAAAACCCAATAAAGCCTTGATAATTAATGTGGGTTATCGTGCGGGATTTTGCTACGTTCTCTAACCCAACCTACTAAATTCTGACTTCTGAATTCTGACTTCTGACTTCTGGATTATTAGATTGCATCTGCCTAACAATTATCTGCAATTAAGCATCAAATAATCCACAGCTTTTCAGAATACTTCTTTTATATGACTAGCAATCAGCCACGATTGAGCATCGGGTTACCTGTATATAATGGTGAAAAATTTCTCAAAGAAGCCATTGATTCACTCTTGGCTCAGACCTTTCAAGATTTTGAGATAATTATTTCAGATAATGCATCTACAGATAAAACTGAAGAAATCTGTAGAGCTTATGCCGAGCAAGATGAACGTATTTGTTACTACCGCAATGACAATAATATCGGTTGCGCCCGTAACTTCGATCGCGTTTTTAAATTGTCTTCAGGTGAGTACTTTAAGTGGGCAGCTTATGATGATCTGCATGCTCCAGATTTTATCAAGAAGTGTGTTGAGGTGCTTGACCAAGATCCTACTATAATCTTGTGTCATTCCCAGACATATTTCATTGATGAAAAGGGAAGTTTTCTCCAAAACTACGATATCAAACTCAAGGCAGATGCACTAAAACCACACGAGCGTTTTCACGAATTGCTGACCAAGCATTTATGTTATCAATGTTACGGTGTAATTCGCGCCAGTGCCCTGAGAATGACACCGCCTATGGGTGGTTATGGTAATGCAGATGGAATTTTCTTGTTAAGACTTGGTATCCTCGGTAGGTTTCATGAAATCCCTGAATACCTGTTTTTTGCCAGAAGCCATCCGCAACAATCAATGAGTATGTATTTCCCTAATTATTTGTTGTTTGCTACCAACAGAAAAAAACACTCATTGAGTATGCTGCCTGATTTTTATGCCTATGCAGTGTGGTTTGATTCAGCAAAAAAAGGACAATTTTTATTGCCACATTGGCGAATATTCTGGGAGTATTTACTCTCTATATGGCGTAGTCCCTTGAGCTTGCATGAGCGGCTGTATTGTCATAGAAGTTTACATCAACAGTTAAAAGGGACAGAATATCTTCTGTTGAAAGATTTACTAATGGTAGTGCAAAGATTGTGGAAAGATTGGCAAGCAGCATTAATAAAAAAACAGCCAGTCAGACTTTGAATGAATCACTTCATAAAAATAAGCTGTGTTTGCTAGCTTATTTTCAACCCATGTATCACTTATTATCCACTACAAAACTATGTTGAAACTATCTCAAGTTTGTCATATTTTGCTTGCTACCTTAGTGAGCATCAGCTTTGCTAAAACAGCGAATGCAGAGCCAACTACAACACTAAGCGTTGTGGTAAATGGAATACATCACCAAAAAGGTGAAATTTGCTTTAGAGTTTACGCAAGTGAACAAGGATTCCCAATGAGTAATTCTAGCGGCTCTCAAAGTGGCTGCGCTAAGATTACTGGCAATGTTGTAAAAAAACAATTTTCCGGTTTGAAGCCTGGAACTTATGCTGTCGCCGTAGTTGACGATCAAAATGGCGATCGCAAACTCAATAAAGACTTTTTCGGTATTCCCAAAGAAGGTTTTGGGATTTCCAAAAATCCAACTGTGTCTATACAAACAGGTACGCCAAAGTTTCGTGATGCCAGCTTTGTTGTAAACAAAAATACAACAGTCAACATCATCATGAAATATTCGCTGGATTCGTAAAGGCGAATGGGGATTGGGGACTTGGAACTGGGGACTGGCTCTCTACAAGAAAGATATTTCTGATTCCCAATCCCTAATCCCTAATCTCTAATCCCCAGTCCCCAATCCCTTATTCTGTCGGAGACTAAAAATTTAATGGAAGATTTGGCGATATTTCTGTCTAAGTCTTTGACGGGTTGGCTGGTTATTCAGGTATGTTTTACGCTTGTCTTTATATGGTATCTGCGCTCATCTAAAAAAAACTTATTACCAGATGATCAGTTACCTAAAACCGCAGTGATTCTTTGTCTACGCGGAGCCGATCCGTTTTTGCCTAGATGTTTGCGATCGCTCCTAAACCAAAACTATCCCCAATATGATTTAAAATTGATTGTTGATAGTCACGAAGACCCCGCTTGGAAAATTGCCAGTGAAACTATCACAGAGGAAGAAGCGACCAACGTTCAAATCAGCCCCCTGAGAATAGTACGCAACAATTGTAGTCTCAAATGCAGTTCTTTAATCCAAGCTGTCCGTGAATTGGATGATTCCTACAAAGTGGTTGCTTTAGTAGATGCTGATACTATAGTGCATGTGAATTGGCTGCGAGAATTAGTTAGTCCTTTAAGCGATGCCAAAGTAGGGGCAACAACAGGTAATCGTTGGTATGTACCTACAGGTAAATATTGGGGATCTATAGTACGCTACGCCGGCAATGTAGCCACGGTTGTGCAAATGTTTATCTTCCAAATTCCTTGGGGTGGAACTTTGGCTGTGAAAACAGAAGTGCTTCACCAAACAGAACTGCTTGATAAGTGGGGACAAGCATTAGGCGAAGATTTTATGATGCACGACATCCTGAAAAAACAAGGGTTGAAGGTAAAGTTTGTGCCTTCGCTGCTGATAGTAAATCGTGAAGAGACTAATTTATTCAACTTAATAGACTATCTGAAGCGCCTCCTACTTTATTCTCGACTGTATCACCCACGTTGGTTAGCTTTAATTAGTGAAGCTGTTTCTAGCATTTTGTTTCCTACTGCACTGCTCATTTTAGTTCTTGAGTCGTTGTTAGAGGCAAAATGGGAAGCTGCGACTCTCTTGTTAGGCTGCTATGGCATCTATACTGTCGGGTTACTCTTGATAATGCTGGTGTTGGAATTAGAGATACAGCGAGTGGTTCGCTCTAATGACCAGGCAATCGCAAAATTATCAGCTGCTACAATCATCAAAATGTTGATTGCGATTCCCTTGACACAGTGGGTTTATGGGTTAGCAATGCTATCATCCCTGTGGGTTGCAACAGTTACTTGGCGCGGTGTTTCCTATCGGGTTCAAGGGCCTTGGAATGTCCGACTAGTCGAATATCGTCCTTATCAATGGTTGGATCAACCTATTGATAGTAAGGTTTCTCTTTGAATTAAATCGCTAAATATGAACTAGGGCATGAAAGTTATTACACTAAACATTCCCTAGTCTTCAAATTATATAATCTTATATTTAGTAGAACTATATTAGTTATAACCTTTGTTAAAATACACCTTTTGGCTTGGTAATTATCTAAGGGTATTTGTATTAATTGCAAGGGTTTAGACAAATATATTAAGGGGAATTTTGGCTTCATGTTTTGGAGGTTTTGATAGTTTCTAATCCAGGTTTAAAAACATCCTCTTAACAATCAATAACTTCGGGTATTTGAAAAAGCGTAAATTCTTAGTCTAACTGTATTAATGGGAATTTCTGAGCCAAACAATCAGGACGATCATGAAGTATTTCCTGCGTAAGTTCTAAATTAAAAACCAGCCTTTTCGTGAAATATTCCTTTTTTTATGACTAAGAAACCACTTCGGATTGCACTGTTTACAGGATTGTACGCTCCTTTCTTAACTGGAGTTTCCGTCGCAGTACATCAACGGGTTCGTTGGTTGCTAGAGCAGGGACATGAGGTTTTTCTTATCCATCCGCAAATCAACGATCGCTATCCCAAAAATGTAGGCGATCGCCCCATGCCAGGTTTAAATGAAATTCAGTCTTTCCCCAATTTCTCTGCTTACGCATTCCCCACACAACCTCTGCTATTTTACAAGTCTCTTCCTCAACCATTGAACTATCGGCATTGGAGCGATACCAAGTTGCTGGAGAAATTTCAGCCCGATATTATCATAGTTGAAGAAGCCGCACAAATGAGAGGTTTATACTCATTTTTCTTGCAAGGTTATGGTCGCCCGATCGGTACTAAATACGCAAGACAAACAGGCACACCAACAATATCACTCTTTCATACAGATATTGTTGCATATATCAAATATTACTTTGGCGATAAATTCTTTAACTTTGTTCGTCCCATCATTCCCGCTTTAGTCAAGCAATTTAGTGAGTCTTATGACTACAATTACTTTTCTTCTAAAGAACAACTCACTAAATACGAAGAACTGAAATGCCAACGCGCAGAATACGTTCCTTATCAAGGCATCGATTGCGAAAAATTTCACCCGCGAAACATTTGTTATAACCCAATTCCTAACGACAACCGACCGACTCTCTTGTTTGTCGGACGCATCACCCCGGAAAAGAATGTCAACCAACTGCTTGATATATTTCCGCTTATCGCTGCCAAAATCCCTGATGTTCATCTGGTGATTATTGGTAGTGGCCCACTAGATGAGGAAATTCGTCAGCGTGCCCAAAAATTTGGATCGGGTATTACTGTATGGGGCGAGTCTCATGGTACAGAACTTTTAGGTTGGTTTGCCAGAGCAGATGTCTTTGTCAATCCCTCCATTACGGAAAACTTTTGCACTACAAATAACGAAGCGCTAGCGTCTGGAACGCCTCTGGTTGCAGTTATTGCACCCTCAACCTCAGAACAGGTATCTCCTGGTCATAATGGCTTTCTTGCCCAACCCAACAACCCCGCAGACTTCGCCCAAAGGGTGATTGCGATTTTAGAAAATCCCGATTTGAAAGCAGATATGACTCGCAACGCTCGCCCCTCCATACTTGACTTTGATTGGTCAGCATGTATGCAAAAATTTGAAGAGAAACTTTACCAAATCGTTGAAGGATCACAGAAAGTAGTAGGTACACGCAGTATCAGACGATAACGTTGAAAGATGCAGGAAGAGGTTTATCGAACTCACGTTAGGGACTTCCAAGAAATAAATTATCCAATCTTGTGGGGTGGGCATCTTGCCCGCCTTTGACTATGGGCGGGCGAGACGCCCACCCCACAATAAATAGTTGTATATTTTTTTATTTGGAAGTCCCTTAATTAGCGATCGCTTCAGTTTGACAAAGCCTGTTACTTTAAAGGTGTGACGTAGACTTGCACTAGCTCCCCTTAATCCCCTCCTCGCTTGCGGGGAGGGGAGACAAAGCATAGCTTTGGCGGGGTGGGGTTCTTCCGGTTTAAGCTGTTGCGCCTTTAATTTGCACTAATATTTTTTCAAAATGGTTGTGGGGTGGGCATCTTGCCCGCCCTGATTGTGCAAGTTGTATACATAACAGCTTAATAAGCAATCAAGCGCACATCAAACAAAGCCTGCATAAGCAGGCTTTGTTTACATAACCCCAGACTAAAGCTCTGTGGGCGCTTTCATATTTTTGCAGGATATTGAATAACTAATTTCAATCAGCTGCTTTCTTCACTGCATTACCTGCATCTTCAGCTGTGCGCTGAACATTTTTACCAACATCCTCAGCTCCACGCTGAACATTCTTTGTCACGCCTTCGGCTGCATTCTGGGTATTTCCCTTAAGATTTTCAATTCCTCGTTGAGTACCCTTAACTACGCCTTCTCCCAATTCATTAGCCGAACTGCCGATATCTTCACCCAAGTTCTTCACCCTTTCACCCAAGGGTGTACCTTGGTTGTAATTTCGGCCATATTGCTCTCGGCTGTCAATTCCCTTTTGATCAATATTTTTTTGAGAATTTTTCGCTAGCGCATCAGCTCTGTCATTAGCTGCCTTTTCATCTGCTTTCCCTCTAGGATCTACATCACTAAAGTTATTCATTCCACCCTGAGGAGAAGAGAGAGGATAATCTTTTGTGGGATCGTATCGTTCGAGATAAGGTGACTCAGCCTTTGGTGGTTCTTTTGCTACTCCCGGATCAGCACAAGCTTGTGTCAGAAATAAGAATATTCCTGCAAATAAAACAGTTAAAACCTTTAAGGGACGAATGCTTTTGAGCCAATTCATTGCTTTTTTCATACTTCTACTCCTTGCATTTTTGTGACTAAGTTAAACTTCAACCAAGATAGCATTTGGAATTGATTTTGCATTCCAAGCATTCAGATAAAATAAGAGTTCTATCTGCCTACTGCTGGATTTTTTTGCAATTCAGGTCTGGCAGCAGCTTCATCTGCTTTATCTTGTAAAAAGCCGGAAGCTTTTTCAACATTCTCTTTTACAGTCTCAATCCGATCTTGAAACCGATCTCCTACCTTTGGTTCATCCTGAATCAAACCACCTGGTTCAGCTTCTCGGAAGTCCTTATCTGTAATAATAGGTAGTTGTGCTTCTTTCGCGATTCGACCTGCTGGTGTCTCAGCACCAGGATAAAGTATTTTGGATTCTCTATCTGTTGTAGCAATCAACAATTCCGAACTTGGTTGTAAGCTAGCTTGGTCGCCTCCCTTATTGGCTTTTGGGTTTGCTATTTTCGGATCGGTAGACAATCTGTTGTTGGTATAGTTGTCTCCACCATTCTTATAAGGATTGTTTGCTCCACCAGCTTGTACAGCAGGATTTTGTGGATTTGCACCTTGAGCATTTGCCCCACTACAAGCAGTGCTAACTATCAACAATAGTCCAGCTAAAAAGATAGTTACTATCTGGCGCAATCTTATTTTTTTCAAGAATAGTCTCACAGCGTTCACGTAGTCCTCCTTACCAAAATATTAATAAATTAAGAGTTTGCTGAATCTTTGGAGTGGTCAGCAAGTTATTGTGCTTGTCTTGGTTCGCTCATTTGACAACCTTTTTTAAGGATATGAATAATAAAATCCACTTGACCTCTAGCGTAGGCTACATTTTAATTACTACAAAAATAATATTTTTATCTAACTCTAGAGAGATATAAAATAAAGTAATATAAGTTTCGTAAAAAGAATTACATCAACCTGTTTGATACTTCAAAAGCTTTGAACCTAGTTCAGGAGTTTCAGTAAAGAGCTTCTATCAAGCAGCGCGTTTTGATGCCTAAGCTAAATCCCCGTTACAAAACGTAATTGCGTTAGCGTAACGGGGCGTAGCCCATTGCGAATTGCGTAGCTTGCTTCTCGCCTTTGGCGAGTATTGCGAATTGCGAATTGGTTTAATAGGTCGTTAATATACTGTAATAATTGAAGCGTTAGCCCCTTGTTGCTCTAACTGTTAAATTACTAAATTCATGAAGCAATTTTTACGTTGGATAATTTTGGGCGGAACGCTGTTTTTTTTAGCGAAAGCTTTGAAGGATAATTGGATTGGAGTAACTGCTATCCGCATTGATGGGGTAGGATGGGCAATTATAGCGATCGCTACAGGCGTTACTTTACTAGCACATAGTTGGGCAGGCTGGATCTGGACTTGGATTTTGCAAGAATTAAATCAACCTGTATCGCCTCCTCAGTTCATCCAGGTTTATCTAAAAACGAACATAGCTAAGTATTTACCAGGTAATATCTGGCATTACTACGGGCGAATTGTCGCCGCCAAAAATGCTAATGTTTCTGCTGGTGCAGCCACCTTAAGCGTTTTGCTAGAACCCCTACTCATGCTAGCGGCTGCTTTAATCATCATTGTTTTGTGCAGCAGCCAATTTGCAGCAGATAATAGTACTTTTGTTCTGCAAATACTACAATTACTGAGTTTAGCTATAGTTCTTTGTGCGATTCATCCTTGGTTTTTAAACCCAGTTATTCGCTTTTTGTACAAATTGAAAGCAAAAAAGTCTGCTGTCACGACTGAAGCAACTGTTCCCTTCAGCCTTAAAAGCTATCCTCTACGACCTTTGTTAGGAGAATTAGGCTTTATGGGACTACGCGCCACTGGGTTTATATTAACTATGTTCGCTCTGGGTTCGTTGAGTGTGAATCAACTTCCTTTGTTATTAGGAGCTTTTAGCGGCGCTTGGTTGTTGGGGCTTGTGATTCCGGGTGCGCCTGGTGGGTTAGGTGTGTTTGAAGCGACTGCGTATGAACTTTTACGACACCACTTTCCATCTGCCCTAGTATTTAGTGCGATCGCTCTATATCGCCTCATTAGTATTCTAGCTGAAACTGCGGGTGCTGCTTTGGCTTGGTTAGATGAACGCCTTGCTAAATCATGAATCAGACGACATTCATTTTTGTCTATCCACCTTTATCTGTGAAAACACCCGATAAGCATCCAGATTTAATTGCGGATTACTACTTTCGTCTTCTTCCATCTTAATCAAGTTATATTCTACATTTTCTGCGTAAATTGCAAACGTTATATTAAAAATTTCCATAAAATTGATTATCCATTTACACTCATCTTCAGGATACTTTTCGTAATAACGAATTAAATGAGCAATTTTGATTTCTAAATGCCTGCGTGAATTTCTAGAAATCAAAATAGTCTTTAAGAGTATAATCACCAATGTTAAAGAGTGACCTTGAGTAAGTAGTAATACAAATAATAACGAAGGTTCTTTGCCGTTTTCTGTTGTAAAACAATCAATTACTCGATTACAGGCTCTCAAAAACAATTCTTTAGTGATAATTTCTTGATTATAATCTTTCTTCCATAAAGATAAAATTTCTGCAAACTGCTGCCGCAAAGTCTTAACTAGTTCTTGATTCTCTACAGAGAAAAATAGATACTTTTCTATACTTCCTTTAAACTGTTCAAAGGTTTGCCCTTGAGTTTGCTTGATAAATATATTGGCAACATTTTCATGGCTAAATGCACCCTTTTTTAAAACAATTGCTTTTATTAAACGCAGAACATTATCTCCCAAGACACTAGGATTTTTGTAGCGTGTTGTACTTGAAACGGCAGATTGAGAACGAGCAACATACATTGCCAATTCAAACTTATATTTGTCTTTTATCTGTCTATAAAGCTTTCTGGCAGCCTCTTGTTGCTCTCTTGGATTATTCTCGTTAACAGATTGAGCAACTAAGAAATAGGAAGTGTAGCGATTAGCCCAATGACCTTTATGTAATTCGTCATGTTTAGCAGCAAATAGTTTTATCTCTTGATAGTCTTTGCTGTCTATAAAATTCTCTAGCCAGCTTTTACAGATATTTAATCGTGGCAAATAGTGAGATTTTGCTTTTAAGTTTTTAATATCAAATAAGTTAACTAATTTTTGGATGTATTTATCTTTTCTATTAGTTTTCCAAGTATTAATTATTATATATAAAGATCGTTTAAGTGTATTACGAAACTCATGTTCTTTATCATTTAGAAAAATCTTATATATCTCAGGTATGTAATGAGAATATTCTAAATCAAGACCGTCTATAAAAAAAGCTTTGAATTCGCACAAAACTTCATCTGGCGACATTGTATTGACAATTGTTATGAAGAAGCTATAAACTTCTTCTTGTGCAATTTGCACATTTACCTGTCTAGAGTTAGACGTAATACAATGCGGATATTCCTGACTAATTGATAAAGTATTAGCGGTCATTCCAGTTATCAGGATCAAAAGGTTTCCTGTTCATATTATTACCAGCTTAACCTTGGTAAACAATAGTATCAATCTATTATTCAGAGATTCAGTAATCTTTTTACACAAATTTTATAAACTCCCGCTATAGATAAAGTATTAAAGATAAATTGTTTAATTCTTTATCAAATACTCCAGTGGAATTGCTTACTTCTATAGCGATTTTGATTTGAATAAACTACACGGATGGGGACATGGTATTACCCATACCTGTCAACTTAAGTTTAATTGTTGGGTTCCTCATCTGTCTTGAACTAAATTTACAGGCTACACTACAAACTTTAGCCTACTTCAGTAGACTAAAGATTTTTAGGTATATACTTACTCATCTTCAGATGACTTTTCCTATTAGCAAGGAACTTGAGTTCCTTGCGGGACATGATTTTTAAGTTAAGTTGACACCAATGGGCATTACCGTGTCCCTATTCGTGTTCATTTATCATTTATGCGAAAAGACCCCTATAGCTTGTATAGAAGTCTTTTCGCGTGTCAAATGGGGGTGGAGGGACTTGAACCCACACGACCTTTTACGGTCAACGGATTTTCATTCTTCCGCAGTTTTCACTGCTACCTGATGGCTTTAGCAAAATCAGGTTTTAAGAATTGGACTCTCCCTTTACCCTCGGCTTAACGTTAGGGTAGCTCCCGTCGGGTCTCTGCACCTTCCCTCAATTTTGGAATTTGGATTGAAGACTAATCGCAAATCTAAAATTTTTGGGCTTGGCTCAGGATTGCCATGTCTGTCACCAGATTTAGGTTTCCCTGAGTTTGAGAGCTTCCACTTGAGGGATTTCTCCTTCAAGGCTCAGTTATCTAAGTCCGTAGCGTCTACCATTCCGCCACACCCCCGCAGGTGTTTTGCAACTAGTATAACTAGTTATTCTTTAGAGGCAGCAAATACCTCCTCATCTATTCCACCATCAATTGTGTCTTTTGTCCAACTAGATTGAAAATATTTTTTCCAGATTGGGCGATTGCTTTCTAGAGTTGCAAGTTTTCCTTGTTTCCTCGTAATCAATCTGGATGAGTTTTCCATTTTGTCTGACTATAACCTTTTTTGCGGCAGATTTACTATTATAGCCTAACGCTAGCTTTTGTCAATCAATCTGGACATAGACCAGAATTATGGCGTAGTTATGTTGACCAAGAGGCAAAGGAACAGGAAGCAAGGGGAAGAAGACAAAGGCACAAAGAGAATTGGAGACAAGGGAAAAGACTTATAGCAAATTCTCACCTCTTGTCCCCCTGCCTCTTCGTTAAAAGCGTCATAACTATACTTTCCTCAGTTTCGCTCTTCAGCCTATGATGGAAAACAGAAGCTTAAGACTTGAAAGTTTATGATTGTTGCCCTGCTGTATCTGATTCTGGCTGGAGCTTACCTTCTGGTAATCCCAATTGCTATTTTGCTGTACCTGAAGCAGCGTTGGTATGTAGCTACCTCCATCGAGCGTACCTTTATGTACTTTTTGGTGTTCTTCTTCTTTCCGGGTTTGTTGGTTCTATCGCCGTTTCTAAATTTTCGACCCCAACGGCGACAAATTGAAGTTTAACTAAATTGGTAGGTCATAACTCTCATGCGACGGATTGACGCTATTGGAATTGGCTTGGGCGTTTTTATTGCTGGCGGCTTGGCTTATATAGGATTGCAGCTAGTCGGTTTGGATAATCAGCAAGCTGGTATATGGAGCCAAGTCTTACTAGTCAGTGGGTTAGTTGGCTGGTTAGCCACCTATTTTTTCCGTGCGGTGGGACAAAAAATGACCTACCACCAACAACGGGAACAGTATGAGCAAGACTTTCTGCAAAAACGGTTAGATGAGCTTACTCCCGAAGAACTAGCACGAATTCAAGCCGAAATAGAACAAGAAGAGCAATCTCAGGTGTAAAGTTATCATTGGTCAGTTGTCGTTTGTCCTTTGTTTAGTTACAAATGACCAACAACTAATGACCAATGACCACTGAGTAATGACTAATTACTAATGACTGCGATTTCTGATTGCTTTGAAACCCTTGGGCAAAATGGTGAGTGCGCTTTAATTCCGTTTATTACTGCTGGCGATCCAGATTTAGAAACCACAGCAAAAGCGTTGCAGGTTCTAGATCGTAGTGGAGCCGACATTATAGAACTAGGTATACCTTATTCCGATCCTTTGGCTGATGGTCCAGTAATTCAAGCTGCTGCTACTCGCGCCTTACAAAGGGGTACGAAATTAGAGCAGGTGCTAGAAATGTTGCAAGGGATTACTCCCAAATTGCGATCGCCTATTATCCTATTTACCTACTACAACCCAATTCTGCATCGGGGGATTGAAAAATTTCTTCAGCAAATTGCTGCGGCTGGGGTTGCGGGATTGGTAGTACCAGATTTGCCCTTGGAAGAAGCAGCAGGCTTGCTCGAACCAGCTAGTGAGATGGGAATTGATGTAATCTTATTGGTCGCTCCCACCAGTGATGCTGAACGGATAGAAGCGATCGCTCGTTCATCCCTTGGATTTATTTATTTAGTCAGCGTCACAGGGGTAACAGGGGTGCGATCGCAACTGGAAAACCGCGTATCTGATTTACTCAAACAAATTCGTGGTGTCACTGATAAACCTATCGGTGTAGGCTTTGGCATCTCCGAAGCTGCACAAGCCCGTCAGGTAAAGGAATGGGGCGCAGATGCGGCAATTGTCGGTAGCGCTTTTGTGAAACGGTTAGCAGAAGGCACACCAGAGCAGGGACTAAATGCGATCGCAGAATTTTGTCAAAGTCTCAAGGCAGCGATCAAGACCACCAGCACCAGTACAAATACTCCTCTTGATTAGACCAATAAAGTAGATTAAAAAAGTATAACAGCGCAGTTTTTCTATGCTTGTTTGGTAGACAATTTGACCGTTATGGTTTTGAATATTAACATCAGATATCATGATGTAAAAAAACTAGCTTATCCGGTCGCTTATAGTTTGAGTATTATGTGAAGTTAAATAGGCATAATTTATGAGTGTGAGAGTGAGTCAATCACAAATGGTTATAATTAAGTCGCAATTGAGGAGCAAAGGCGATGAGTGAGAGTATGGCGTTTATCGGTGGGGTTGCTGTAGCTGGGCTGGCGGCTCTCGTATTGCTCAAAGGAACAAATACCCCCCTACAGCCTAACTTTGCTGTTGCTCCGCAAATGCCAGGGACTGTAGTAGCGCCGGGAATGCAGCCACAAATGTATCCTTATGGCCCTTATGGGCAACCAATGTATCCCGGTCAGGTTCAGCCACCGACTGCTCCCAATACTGATCAGCGTCTGGAGATGGAGAAGTTGAACACGCAGATGCAGCTGGAGCGTTTAAAAAACGACAATGAACAGCTGAAGTTGCAAAATCAACAGCTCCAAGGTCAAGTTCAAAATTTCAATACTCAGCAGCAGTGGCAACAAGCCCAGCAGTATAACCAACAAAAAGTAACAGCACTCCAGCCGCCTCAAAGTTCTTGGTGGTCTTCACCCGTGCTTTGGGCTGTGGGAGGCGCAACTCTCACTATTGGTGGTGGTGTTGTCGTCGCTGGTGTATTGGCTTTATTCTCACCACGGCAGCGTCCAGCCCGTACTGTACAAGTGATTCACCCTTACCCAGGAAATACACCGCCCTTGGTTCCAGTGCGTCGCGCTGAGTTTTTGCCTGCTTCGCGGATGGAAGCAAGACGAGTTGAAGCGCCAGAATACGACGAAATGCAGTAATAGGGAAATATTTGTTAGTAGAAGTAGCAACTACTACAATTCTGAGTAAGTGTAAGTAAAAGATGTTGAACAAAAGCATTTAGGTGAAAAGTATACAGCATAGCACTGTTAAATTCTTACCTAGATGTTTTGTTTTTATGTAAATTATTAATTATTCAAAAATAGTCGTTTGAAGTTCAGAGAGATTACCAAAATTGTCAATCTGGAAGCTGGAATGAGTTTTTTGGGAAATTTTATGCTTTGCATGAAGAATAGATATAAATGTTGCAAAAGTTACTAATATATTAATGGAAATCTACGTTGGTAACAACACTTAGTTTGTATGAAAAGATTACATCTGGCTGCTGCCATAGCAGCAATTATTGCTTTGTTAAGCCTTGACACGCAACAGGCAAAAGCTATTACAGTTTTCACTTCACGTACTGATTGGAACACTGCTGTATCAGGAAGTGACACATTCAGTGAAGATTTTGAAAGTTTTACTTCTGATACAGAATTCAGAACCACCCTTGTTGACGTTGGAGAGTTCACACTCCTTCAAGTCGGCGATAATCCTGTATTCCGCAACTTGATTGAGGTGTCACCTTTCAACTACAACGACAATAATGGTACAAACCATGCCTCGGTATTCACTGATTTTGGGGCTACCAAAGTAGACTTAACTTTAAATACTCCAGTTTTTGGATGGGGAGCAGATTTCTTTGATGCAAATAGTGGAGAAGGACTGAATTTAGACCTTGTGTTGGATATAGGTGGAGTTTTGGACACCATTCCGGTAACAGTCAACGATGGCTTCTTTGGGTTTGTCACTAATCCTGTAGAAGATATTCGTAAAGTGACTTTAATATCACGAATTAACAATTTAGGAGAAGGAGGAGAAGGTTTCGGATTGGACAATGTGACTGGGGCTATATCTAAGGGACGAACCATACCTGAACCTGCTTCTGAATTAGGTTTATTAGCGTTTGGCGCTTTAGGTGTTGGTTCACTACTGAAGCGCAAACAGCAGTACAAAGTCAGAGCAAAAGTGTAAACCAACAACGTTAGTATAGCTTCCACAGTTTCCTTATCTTTGTGTCTATTGGTAATAAATAAAGGTAATAAAATTATCTATTATTCATTATCAATAGATGTTTAAACAGGATGGTTAATCAACTTTGATATTACAAACCGTCTTTCGGAGCTTCTGTAGCATTATGACTCTCTTTAGTGGCAGGTTGGTTACTATCGGTAAGTTTCTGTTGGGTATTCTTTTGATTACCTTGATTTTTTAGCTCAGTAAGTGCCTGTTTTGCTAGATTTTCGGCTGCTTGTTTAAATAATGGTTCTATTCTGTTTCGCCAATATTGAGTATTAGGCAACTTTTCTGGATGGTTTCTATAATCTAAAACTTTATCCCATTTACCATCATCTATTGCTTTGTTGATTTCATTAGATAACGCCTCTGCCTTAGCCCAATCATCTTGCCACTGGGCAATCATTTTGCCCGTTTCTTGGATACCAGAAGCAGCATTTGCTGGAACTGATTTTAAAAGTGCGATCGCTCTAACTATATCTCCTGATTCATACTTCTGTCTTGCTTGTTCTATAATATTGGCACTGTTATCAGTAGGCTGCGATCGCTCTGTTTTCCCAGCATCGTCAGTTGACCCCTTCAAATTTTCTGGTAATGGAGTTACTACATCCCTAGATTTTGGTTTTACCTTGGGAGTCGGTCGAGTCGCAATCAAGCTACTATCATCTACAATCCTAGTTGCAATACCTTTTTCGCGTAGGCAAGAAGCCCATTCTTGGTTATTGGTTATCACCTTCGAGCCTACCCAAGCCGAATCACCATTAAGTTTAACTTCTATCCAACCTTGTTTTGTTCGTTTGCCAGTCACCTCAAAACTGGTCTTATCAGCAACTGTTTGCACAACATTATCAGAATTTCTCGAACTAGGTTCAGAACGAATATTAGAATTTTTGGTGACAATAACCGAGCATTTGTTTGCTAAGGCAGTATCGTTACCTGTAAGATTAAAAGCTAAATTTTTCACTGGAGATATATTTGCTACCAAAGCAGCCGTACCACCTGCTAATAATATGCCAATTAATATTGGCCATGGGTCGAATTTGTCAGACTCTTTACGCGCAGGTTTAGCGGGGACAGGATTTGCTGGTGCAACTGCAACAGTTTGCAACCGAGATACTTGAGGTTGGGATTTGGCTGCTTGGTAACTAGAATTTTTGGCGGATTCTTGAGGTGTGGAAAGTGCAGGTACAGGATTAATCGCCTCTTTACATGCTTGCAGTGCTTGCGTGGCGTTTATATAGCGGTCTTTGAAGTGATAACGCACCATCTTGGTCAACACTGCCGCTAGTCGAGGGTTCACGGTTACTGAATGACGCCAGATGATTTCCCCCGTTTCTGGGTCTTCTTGCAATTCTGTTGGCGATAATCCTGTTAGTGCTTGAATGGCGATAATGCCGAGGGAATAGATATCACTGTTGGGACGGGGTTTACCTTGCCCTTGTTCTGTGGGCATATAGCCAGGAGTGCCAATAACTACTGTAGCAGAGGGTTGTCCACCTGCTGTTACTAGTTGTGTACGCAGTTGTTTCACTGCCCCAAAGTCCACTAAAACTAACTTATTATCTGAAGCGCGACGGATGATATTATCCGGTTTGATATCGCGGTGAATCACGCCTTGGCGGTGGACGAATTCGAGAATTTCCAGAACTTCTTGTAATAGTTGAATTACTTCGCTTTCACTCCAGCGCTTACCAGGTATAAGTTCCTCAGCTAGGGTATGCCCTTCAATATATTCTTGTACTAAATAAAATTCTTGATTTTCGTCAAAGTACGCCAACAGCCTGGGTATTTGGTCATGATTGCCCAGTTTTTCTAAAGTTTCGGCTTCGCTGTTAAACAGACGTTTAGCAGTATCAAAAACTCTGGGGTCAGTTCCGGGTTTGAGGTGCTTGACAACGCAGAGGGGATTGCCGGGCCGCCTAGTATCTTGGGCAATATAGGTTTGACCAAATCCTCCCATTGCGAGGACTCGAATTACTTGGTAACGATGGTCTAGTAGTTTGCCTATCATGTTCATTCCCCAGAGTTATTACCTAATTTTCCAGCTGGTAATAAATATCTCCAAATTTTCTTCAATGAAATCCGCTATCTTGAGAAAAGATTTAGATTAAAAACGCAGCTTTTTAATAAACGCAGACTGTTTATTTTTCTTTTAGTGCCCCTGTTTACTACCAATGCCACCTAAAATAACAAACTCAGTTGCATGGCAGCAGGCTGAAATCCTCATGCAACCTGCTTTCATTCGCGTTATCGACAATATCCGCAAGCAGCTTGATGAATCTTCCTGGACGGGAACTTACCACGATGTCTTGATTTGGCCGCCTAGCACCACTGATGAAATCAAAGCATTGGTGACTGAGTTGTTGCAAGGAATGGAAACCGCAACACTCCAAGAAGCAGATGAAATCAAAGAGACTCTGGCTCGTCTGCCGATGCCCCATCCAGGATATCATCTACGTTTACAGCGTCAACAGCAAGAAGCAAGTATCGATTTGTGGGAACTGTGTTATCAAGTGTGTTTTCTTGAATACAACCCAGAGAAGGAAAGTGCTGATATTGATACTAGTTTAATCGATGAACTCGGTGAAGTCGATTGGCTGTGTTTGGATGCTAAGTCTAAGGAGTTAGTTGAGGAGGCGTTTGCTAAATTGCCACAGGATTAACAAATATAAATGCCCTTAGAATAGAATTCT
>NZ_DASQZC010000536.1:0-1807 GCF_035638895.1 Nostoc sp.
AAAATAACCACCGTTAATTCCAGCTACTGCTAAGTAACGTTGTGCCGTTTGAATTAAAGGAGCAGTACCCGCAAGCCCATCAGGACTAGCCCACATAGGTTTCAGGGTTAGCCCAAATTTACGGGGATTAACTTCTAACCAAACCACCGGGAAGCGTTCTGTACCTAAGCTGACATAACGCTGTTGCCAGCGCAATCCTGGGGCCCAAGTAATATCTCGTTCTTCTAGGGGATCGGGTCGAATATTGATAATCAGGCGATTGGGGTTATCTACACTACTAACTTGAGGCGATAGACCGAAGGGAACGCTCAGAGTAATAATAGTTTGGTTTTTCACTACCTCCACTTGTTGAATCAGTGGTTCAGGGGCTGGGGCTGGTGGTATTGGTTGTGTTGGTGGAACTGGTAATAATTGTTTAAGCAAGTTTGGCAGCAATGTTGGTGGTGTTGCTGGTACTACTGGTGGCTGGGGGGTATAGCGTTCTATCAAAACAGGATCGGCTATTCCATCGAGGGTAATTGTCCACTTTCGATTTGGTGGTGCAGTGGGTTTGGTAGTTGGTGTGTCTGGATCAGAGGATGGAGTTTCAATTTTTTTAATAATTGACCCTTGTACAACTTGCCAGGGAGTTGGACGATCTAAATCAACAAGAATCCGAGTTTGTTGCAAAGGGGCACTTGCCTCTGGAGGTTCCTGGCTCTGAGCAATATTTGTAATTTGTGCTTTTGGGGTAGCAATCACCAAAATGTTGCCATTGGTTCGGATTTCCCATCCAGATGTTTGACCAAAATTAGTAATATCAAGATAGCGATATGCTCCTAGTAGCCTGGTGGTTAAAACCAGGGGCTTTGTCACCGATGAAAACCACTGTATTGGCTGCCTTGCTGAGTTGGTACTGTTTAAGAAATTTACTCCAATTAACTGCCTAAATGCCCCATCACTCAGATAAGTTGTAATCCGACCAGCTTTTCCAGGTCGCTGTAACCAAGTTCCTGGTAGAGTACGACCATTGAGAGAAATTTGATTACCAGAGGATAGTACGCCTGTTAAAGCAGGTGTAGGTGACTGTGAGATGAGACTGGGTATTGATTGGGCATTTTTTGAAGACTGCTGGGCAGTGGCAACGCAAGTAGTAGTTAAGCATAGTGTTATTAAAAATATTGGTGACACAGTAGCCCGGAAAAATCTGCGTTTTCCCTTTGCGTTGGCTTTGCGATCGCCATTCCCTAATTGGCAATAATTCGGCATTTTTACCATAATTTACTAGGTTTTTTGAAAACTATCAGCCAAGGTATAAAGTAACTAATTATTTGGAAATATAAAAAGAACATGAGTTTATTTTTTAAAAAATATGCTAATGTATATTTTGGATACTTATCTCTTTTAAAAGTCAATCAATTTATTTAGACGCTAAAGCCACTGCAATCAAGTGTTTTAACTGGCACTCATTCTAACCACACTATACACGGTAGTTTTGATTATCAAAACTGGATTAAGATATTTAATCCTGACTGAATGTTGCTAATTCAGTAAGGTCTAGTTAATAGTAATACATGTGCCAACTGGTAAGCGGCAAAACTCTAGACAACAACAACGATATTTGGGAATTGTCAAATGGTTATATATTGTAATACGCTGATTTTATTGCTGGATCAGGATAACTAAATAATTCGTAATTAAAAGGGTACAGCAGCCCACACTAAATTAAAGATTTAGTGATTAACAAGACAATGGAGGGTGTAACCCCCCACTGATTGCAACTACGAATTAAGGTAGCGTAACTTAAAGCCTTCTCTTCTCCCTTGGC
>NZ_DASQZC010000537.1:0-3612 GCF_035638895.1 Nostoc sp.
TTCATTCGTTTTTCTCCTTTAGGAATAAATACATTCGTAGTAATTTCAGATAGCGTTATTGATTAACTCTGGCTTCACATATTGGCTTGGCGATGATGTCGGCGTAGCAGGAAAGCAGCACCAATTGCACTAATGCCCACCAGCGATAGAGAATTTCCCGATTCCGGTACTAAAGTGGGTATCTGGAAGGAGCCGCTAACTAAAGCTTGACCTATCAAAGGAACAGTAGGGTCTAGACTAATGGTGTAATTATCGATAAGGTTGAGTGTGCCGATAGCACCGTTAAATCTACCTGTACCGCCAGTAATGGTCAGAATACCAAAAGCTGATGCTGTCAGGTTTTCTAGGTTACTTGTAGCAGTGGCGGTACTGCTACCAATCAAACTATCATTACTGTCGTTGCTAAAAAACCTGTCAATGAGCAGTGGTAAACCTTCTAAACCAAACGTTGCTGCATCTGGGCCAGCTGTAGATATACCAGTATTAGGATCTAGCCGAGAATAGTTCATGCTTGATAGTTGAGTCAAACCGTAGGGAGCATTAAGACTATTACCAACCACCGTTACCACCGAGATGTTCGGCGCAATCTCCCTCAAGCTAACTTCTAAATTGTAAACAGCTTCAAATTCATAATTAGTTTGTGCAATCGCTTTTGTCGCATCTAAAGGGAAACTTGCTAATGAAAGCACTATCGGAACAAGCCACACACTTTTTGAACTCAGCATTAGTTACTTCATCTTAAAGTTAATTTTTAGGTAAAAGGTATTACCTTTTTGCTTAGCGAAAGCAGCATACAGTACATTAAAGTGCGGCGGCAATGAAAAAATTGTTGATCCGTTTGATATATCTTTAGATGTTTTTGTTAAGTTTGGCGGTACAGTTTTGGGGATTGTAGTAGGACAGACGACTTTCATCGTCTACGCTTTTACAGTTAGCAATCGCCAGAATAAAGACTAATAATTTAGAGCAATTGCGATCGCACTACACAAAATGGTTTCCAAAAAAAGGGCGGATGTTAGCCGCCCTATCTGCCTTGAGTTAGGCTGCGACGAAATCGATCGCCGTAATTGCGTTTGTTTGAACACCGTTTAGAGTTGCCAGTAACTCGTTGGTTTGCGTCACGCGGATCAGGGTGTTGTTGGCATTTGCCGCGATCGTCAGTTGACCAAAGGTTAGACCGCCCGATAGACCAATTAAGTCTGTGGTGTCTTTGAAGTCCTGAATCGTATCTGAGCCTGCGCCTGCTGCTAATACGAAGCGATCGCTGCCATTACCGCCAAGCAGCGTATCCTGGCCTTGACCCCCATTGAGCAGGTCATCGCCGTTGTCGCCGTTGAGGATGTCGTTGCTCACCTGACCCAGCAAAATGTCGTTGCCATTGCCACCGTTGAGAGTGTCATTGCCATTGCCACCATTGAGGATATCGGTGTCATTGCGCCCATTAAGTTCGTCTCTGCCAGAAGTCCCATTGAGTGTATCCTTGCCGTCGCTGCCGTTAAATACGCTAAGGTTACTCGCCAATTGGGCACCGATTAGCACAGGATCGTGATCTGAGGAGCGATAGGGCGTTGGCTCATAGAGTCCAGGGGGGTTAAATTCTTGGTTGTAATCTAGGATTAGGGGTTCGTCGGCGTTGATATGCCATTCGGTAGCTCCCGTCACCTGGGTACTGAGGCTGGAAGTGCTTAAGGCATGATCCAATCGTCCAGATTGCCCATCAAAGACAAAGGAGTAGGGGTTTTGGATATATTTGCCGAGTTCATCTACTAACCCGCCATTTCGCAACACATCAATCGGGTCTTCTTCGCCATAGGCATTTAAATCCCCAAGGACTAATACATCGCTATCGCCTGTGGTGGTCTTCAGCTCATTAACAAAGCCAAGCAAGGCTTCTGCCTGCTGAACCCGCGTAAAGTTAAAAGCTCCTTGTCCATCACCCTGGTCTGCGTCTGCACCTGTGCCTGTACCACTTTTTGACTTGAAATGGTTAATCACAGGGGTAAAAGTTTCGCCGTTGGAATTAAGTAGAAAGGTTTGAGCAACTGGTTGGCGATTGTAAACAGTGTCAGGATCGCTGAGGGAAGCACCAACTGGGGTTACTATTCCTGGCTTGTAGATGAAGGCGACTTTAATTTCGTCAGTTCCTACCCCTGTAGCAGGATCGCGAATGTAGTCATAAGTTTCTGTGCCTACAAATGTATTTAGCCGATCTACGAGTTCTGCGATCGCCGACTCAGAACCATCGCCATCATTCTCAACTTCAATCAGACCCACTACATCGGCATCGAGCGCTGCGATCGCGCTGACAATTTTGGCACTTTGCCGCTCAAACTCTGCTACATTATCTGCTCCCCGCGAGGTCGGGAAGCCGCCACCCACACCGTTGCCATTGAAGTAATTCAGCACGTTAAAGCTAGCAACCTTAACGTTGCCGCCCACCTCTTCGGGTGCAGCCGTCCGGGGATTAGAATCGACAAAATTAGGTGTTGCGGTGGGTTGCAGTCGGTAGCTATCAAACCCAAAGCCCAGCACACCTGTAAGAGATGCAACCGTGCTACCTACGCGCAGTGTGCCATCCTCATTCAAAAAGGGAACTGTAGCGGGATTTTGGGTGTTGCTGCCATCGTCAAGTAAAATTTGGCGCAGGTTGTTTGCGTTCTGCTGTGCTGTGACTGCGGCGACGTTGTTTTCGTCGTTCTCGGTTTCAGTAGTTGGAATATCAGTCGGGTCAATGAAGTTTGTGGGATTAAATAAGCGTCCCTCTGAAGACAGCAACACCTCACCAAATCGACCGAGGGTAAAGTTTTCAGTGACCGTCAAGGTTTCGGGGAATGTGACTAACATTCCCTCATAGCGTTCCAAGTCGGTTGTTGCAGCTACGGGCAAGTCAACAGCTATGGGCGCGATCGCTCCTGAACCCACCACGCTCAGTCCACTAATGTTGGTGAGTTGAGTTTGAGTAAAGTTTTCTGCAACTGTTCCAGTCAACCGCACCGTCTGACCTACACTCACATCTGTGCTGTTAGGCGCAAAGATAAAAATACCGTCTGAGGTTGCAGCATTGCCATCTCCAACTGCCTCCTGCACGAAAAATCCATTTAGGCGACTGCTGCCTTGAAAGTCGCCAACCACAACTGCTTCAATTGTTACTGTCTGCCCGACGAGGGGACTTGCTGCACCACTCCCCTGAATTTCGTAAACCTCTCTGAGAGCAACATCATTGTCAGTTATATTGACGTTGAGGTTACGAATCGCCGTGAGTGTGTTAGAGTACGCCGGGTCAGCACTGCTGGTGATCGAATGCGTAATTCCTCCTGTGTGAGGAGATCCTTCTACATCCAAGTCGTTTACTGCTCTGACAGTAATCGTTTTGGGATTAGTATCCGTCAAGCTTAGGGTGACGGAGTTAGAAAAGTTTGTTCCATCAGTACTCAGTTGAGTTTCGGCATCTGCGGCGATCGCTACATTTACAGCACCCGTTGGTGTGGTGTTGAGGGCGATCGTGTAGGTATCAGTTGTTTCACCCTCCTCATTCACATCGGTACTGTTACCAGATTGGGTGATTATTACTCCCGCTCCAGTTCCCGGATTAGCAGTATAGCTTCCCAATCC
>NZ_DASQZC010000538.1:0-1881 GCF_035638895.1 Nostoc sp.
AAAGCGGGAATAATCAAAGCATTATAAATCAGTGCTGATAGAACAGCAGACTTAGGGCTAGTCAAATTCATAATATTCAAGCTTTGCAAATTAGCAGCGACAAATATCACTGGGATAATCGCAAAGTATTTAGCAATATCATTAGCGATAGAAAATATCGTCAATGCCCCGCGAGTAATTAATAATTGTTTGCCAATGCTAATTATATCGATCAGTTTTGTGGGATCGGAGTCCAAATCTACCATGTTGGCGGCTTCTTTTGCAGCTTGCGTCCCTGTGTTCATGGCAAGGCCGACGTTAGCTTGGGCTAATGCGGGAGCATCGTTAGTTCCATCTCCTGTCATGGCAACTAATTTACCTGCTGTTTGTTCTTTCTTAATGACGCTGATTTTGTCTTCTGGTGTGGCTTCGGCGATGAAGTCATCAACTCCAGCTTCTTTGGCAATGACAGAAGTTGTAATCCAGTTGTCTCCAGTTACCATGATGGTATCCACTCCCATCCGTCGCAGTTGCTCAAAGCGATCGCGGATACCAGGTTTAACTATATCTTTAAGATAAATAACCCCATAGATTTCGTTATCTAGGCTAACTGCTAGGGGTGTACCTCCCAGGCGAGAAACTCGTTCGTAGGTAGCATCCAATTCTGGTATATCACGTCCGTTGCGGGAACGAACAAATCCTTTGATGGCTTCTACTGCCCCCTTCCTGGCCTCATACCCACCAGGCAAGTTTGTACCACTCATCCGTGTTTTGGCAGAAAAATCAACTCCTTCTGCCTGGTTGAAGTCAAAATCAAACCTTGCGCCTAAGTTTTCTGCCAGTCGAACAATAGATTTACCTTCTGGTGTATTGTCAAATACACTAGCCGCCCAGGCAATATTAGCAATTTCCGATATTGAATGACCGTTGATAGGAATAAATTCTTCAGCCAAACGGTTGCCGAGGGTAATTGTACCTGTTTTATCAAGAACTAAAGTGTTGACATCTCCACAAGCTTCGACTGCTCGTCCTGAAGTGGCAATGACATTAAATTGGGCAACTCGATCCATCCCAGCAATGCCGATAGTACTTAGTAAGCCGCCAATTGTTGTAGGAATTAATGCTACTAATAGGGCAATCAAAATTGGCACGCTGACTGGACTGTTGACATAGTAAGCAAGTGCGGGCAGAGTTACCACGACTAACAAAAACACTAAGCTAAGAACTGCCAGCAATACTGTCAGAGCAATTTCATTGGGTGTTTTGCTGCGTTCTGCCCCTTCTACTAAGGCAATCATCCTGTCAATAAAGCCTTTACCTGGGTCATTAGTGATGCGGATAATTAGCTCATCTGAGATAATCCGCGTCCCGCCAGTGACGGAACTGGCAACGTCGGAACCTGATTCTTTTAATACTGGTGCGGATTCCCCAGTAATTGCCGATTCATCTACTGAGGCAACACCCATGATTACCTCGCCATCGGCGGGAATGATATCGCCAGCAATGACGTAGATGTTATCGCCCTGTTTAAGGCTGGTGGATGAAACTTCACTAATTGTGCCGTCGGCAGCAATTTTTTTAGCGATCGCTTCTGATTTCGTTAATCGCAAGGCATCGGCTTGGGCTTTACCTCGCCCTTCTGCAATTGCTTCGGCAAAATTGGCAAACCAAACTGTAAAGAATAAAATCCCCGATAACAAACCGTTGAAAACTTGCGGGTTCTTTTGGAGGGCTGGGCCAAATAGGTTGGGATCAATTGTTAGCAATAGGATGATGATTGTCCCTACCCAAACCACAAACATCACTGGATTTTTGATTGCATACTTAGGGTTGAGCTTGACAAAAGCATCTTTCATTGCCCTTAAGTACAGCCACTTATTACTTGTTTTGGCCTTTTTACGT
>NZ_DASQZC010000539.1:0-1797 GCF_035638895.1 Nostoc sp.
GTGCATGTTGGCAACGGAATAAAAACTATTACGCTGCCGATAAATTTTGCTTTTCTTGGTATCGCCTTTGATGCGTAATCCAAGCGATAACCATTTACAGGGTGCTAACTTCCAGTTAGAGTTAGCCGTAACTTATTATAAGCACAATGCAACTATAGCTTTGACTTGGTGCAAAGATAGTTTACAAAAGTTGCTCAGGCGGTTGCCTTAGTGTAGGGGAATAAAAAAGTTCAACAATTTCTGTTAGGTGCTTTACCCCGCTCCAAGCATCCGTCCATAAATCGCTTGAAAGGGCCTGTACGCCGCAGCCACGCTAGGTTATTACTAGAGTGATCGCCACTGGCTCATGACGGTTACGCCATCGCTCTTAAGCTCTTCAAAGATTTCTGATCTTATTTCCCGGTAACTCTATTATTATCCAGTTATCAGTAATGAGGAGCATATTTTCCAGTGTTGTAGAGTTTTTTGTTCTTGACTAATAAATTTCGTCTTCTTCATCTACCCAATCTTCATCCCAGAGAAGTTCATTGTAAACCTTAGTAGCTTGAGATATTTTTAGGTTGTGAGCTGCTGTCACACAATTTCTTGGTTGCCAGCCAATGAGGGCGTATCTCCCATGTAAATATCTGACAGCATTTTTGCAGTCATTAATTACTGGAATATCCTCTTTGATGTATTTTCGCAATTGGACTCCTAAACGAATTGCCTCCATTTCATAATTGTGAAAGTAGGGTTCTTCAACATCAGGTGTAGAAATCAGTAATCCTCTTACCCAGGCATGATTTTTATAGATAGCCTTCGCTACAACTAAATTGACTTGTTTTGGTGTCCAGTTGCTCCGAAGTAAAAAGTTATCTATTGCTGATTCATCATCTAAATCTATATCGACGTTAGATTCTGAAAGTATTTCCAAGATATCTGTATTTTCTAAGAACAGTTCGTACCACTCTTGAAAAGTTTCGGGACTAAATAGTTTTCTGGCTTCTTCAAATGAAATTTTCTCCCATCCTGCATCTGTAACTATTTCGTTACCAGTCCTTGTAATGAACAGATTCTTTTCTTCTAGCATCCAAGGGAAGGATGTCTTGTGATGTCTTCTCTTTCGTTTACCCATTCAACTACCTGATGCCATTGCGATGCCTGCGATGAGTTGCCTAAGCGTCTATGCATTCAATTTTAGTGCTATCGTTGATTATTTTTTAGGCTTCTTTCTCAAAAGAAAATTTCTGTTTGTGACAGTGCGTATACACAACAGCAACGTATTATTTTACCGATCTTTACCAAGATTTCATCCGCAGAAATCATCAACGCGGATATCACGCCAAATATCGGAAATCTGCCAGCCTGATTTGCCCACAGATTGTACTGGAGGATTGTCAAGAAATGGAATATAGTCAGCAACTCTGGGTTCTGGAGTGATTACTGGTTTCTCCTCAACCACAGGGGCTGGAGAATTGACAGTATTAGCTTCTAGAAGAAGTTGGTCTTCAGCCTCCTCGATTAGCTTCATCTGTCTCAGGGTAAGCTTGTCGGATTTTTTGATGATCTTCTTAGTATCTGTATCATTAGAAGTATTCATTGGCTGTTCCCTCGAAGGCATTGGCTTAAAATTTGGATGGTAAAGTTGAGAGAAGATGGGTATAAATAATTTGCACAGAATTAACAAGGTACACCAAATTTATGGAAAATACGAGTCCCTTGTTGAAGAATTTACCAATTGAGTACAAATCTCTTTTTCGGGCAGATGCCCCAGCATAATCTGTTGCACAGATGCAAGTATTAAGCGATCGCTTCTTG
>NZ_DASQZC010000540.1:0-21362 GCF_035638895.1 Nostoc sp.
TTTATTTACCTTGCTAGGATTCGCATCATGGTACGGCGACTGGCATAAAATTTGACCCCTAAAAACTTTTCAAACACCCTCTAAGGTTATACCTAATGTAAATGATGCAATTAAGTTTCTTGTTTGCATATTTCAAAAAGCAAAACGCGATACTAAGGTTTTGTTTTATAATTAGAAATTTTGCATTTCCCATTGCTTATGAAGCTACGCTCATATATGCTTGTAGGGTTTTTTCTTAGCCTTGTGCTAAATATTGTGCCTTTTTCGGGCAATTTCACCAATGCTGCAACACCAACAGCAGTCGCACCTGTATCTGCTGTCTCATTCACCCAAGGGGTGCAAAAAACCGTATTAGACAACGGCTTAACGGTGCTAACTAAAGAAGTCCATACTGCTCCAGTAGTGAGCGTACAAGTTTGGTATAAAGTTGGCTCACGTAACGAAGTTAAGGGAGAGAGTGGTATTTCTCACCAGCTAGAACATTTAATGTTCAAGGGTACAACTGACCGTCCTGTGCAGTTTGGCAGGTTATTTAGTGCCTTGGGTAGCCAGTTCAATGCTTTTACTAGTTATGACCAAACAGCTTACTTTGGCACAGTGCAACGAGACAAACTCGAAGCATTGTTGACACTAGAAGCCGATCGCATGAAAAACTCTTTAATTGGGACTGAACAACTCACAAGTGAAAAGCGGGTGGTAATCTCCGAGTTACAGGGGTACGAAAATTCACCAGGCTATCGTCTGAGTCGCGCAGTGATGCGAGATGCTTTCCCTAATAGAGCATACGGCTTACCTGTGGGAGGCACAAAAGCTGATGTAGAAAAATTCACGGTGGAGCAGGTGCGGAATTATTACCAAACCTATTACAGCCCAGAAAATGCCACTTTGGTGATTACAGGGGATTTTGCCACAGAACCTGTACTCAAAGTTGTTAAAGAAACTTATGGGAAGTTGGCAAAACGAGGGAAAGAGGTCAAGGGGACGCTTTTACGCCAGAACATGGAAAGAGGAAATATCGCTGCGTCTGTGGTTGCCCCTACTACTAAAAAAGCACCGATTGTTTTGAAGCAACCTGGAAGTGCAGCACTATTGCAAGTAGTGTATCCTTTACCAGATATCAAGCATCCTGATGTCCCGGCAATTGATGTGATGGATGCCATCCTTACAGGCGGACGTAGTTCTAGACTTTACCAAGCTTTGGTGGAATCTGGACTCGCTAGTTCAGTGAGTGGCAGTCCTGCCGAACTCATCGAACCAGGTTGGTATGAAATTAATGCTACGGCGGCTCCGGGTCAAGAGTTAGGGAAAATCAGCCAAGTGCTTCAGGAATCTTTAGCAAAATTGCAAGAACAGCCAGTTACTACTGAAGAATTGAACCGGGCGAAGACACAACTCCAAGCCTCCTTTGTTTTGGGGAACCAAGATATCACTAGTCAGGCAATCCAACTGGGATATAACCAAATTGTGGCCGGCGATTATCATTTTATTGAACAGTATCTGGCTGCGATCGCAAAAGTCACCCCAGATCAAGTACAGCAAGCAGCAAAAACTTACCTCAATCCAGCCAAACAAACCATCGGCTTCTTTGAGCCAACTCAACCAGATGGTAAACCAGGCGCTTCTAGCGCGGGTTCTGGTCGCACAGTGGAAAATTTCAGCCCTGGTAAGCCTGTAGATCCAGCAGAACTGGCGAAATATCTGCCACCTGCCACATCAGCTACAGATTCGGGCAAACAATCATTACCAGAAGAGTTTACCTTAAATAATGGTTTGCGGGTTTTGCTCTTGCGCGATCGCAACCTCCCCACCATTAACCTGAGTGGACAAATTGATGCTGGTACTAAATTTGACGGCAACCAAAAAGCTGGATTAGCGAATTTGACTGCGGCCAACTTAATGAATGGGACGCAGACTAAAAATGCTCTGACGCTAGCAAAAACCTTAGAAGATCGGGGAGCCGATTTGAACTTCGGTGCCAGCCGCGAGGGAGTTAGCGTTAGCGGTGAGGGACTTTCAGCAGACTTGCCGATATTGATTCAAACTCTGGCAGATGTGTTAGAAAACGCCACTTTCCCAACCGATCAGTTAGAACTGAGTCGCCAACGGGCACTGATAAGTCTCAAAGTCCAGCTAGATGACCCCAGAGGTTTAGGAAGACAAGTATTTCAGCAAGCAATTTACCCAGAAAATCATCCATTCCATAGCTTTCCCACAGCCGAAAGTTTAAAGAGTATTACTCGTGATGATTTGCTGGGCTTCTACCAGACACACTACCGACCAGATAACACAACGATCGCAATAGTTGGAGACTTTGATCCAGTTAAAGTAAAACCTTTGCTAAATCAGGCGTTTGGCAAATGGTCAGCCACAGGTAAGCCACCTGTCCTCAAAATTCCATCCGTGCCATTTCCGCAAACTTTGACACGCTTAAATAAAGTGATACCTGGTAAATCCGAAGCTGTTACCTACATCGGCTACAACGGTATCTCTCGGAAAGACCCACGTTATTATGCAGCACTGATACTGAATCAAATTTTGGGTGGTGATACCTTATCGAGCCGCTTGGGTACGGAAGTGCGCGATCGCCAGGGTCTAACCTACGGTATCTATAGTAGTTTTGCTGCCGGAATCAACCCTGGCCCGTTCTTGATTCAGATGCAGACTGCTCCTGGTGATGCCCAAAAAGCGATCGCTAGTACTCTCGCTTTACTCAAACAGTTGCGCGAACAAGGAGTGACTGAGGCTGAATTCAACGCAGCAAAACGCTCAATTACTAATAGCTATCCTGTGGATTTAGCTAATCCTAGTAATGTATCAAGCATAATTTTGGATAATACTGTCTTAGGACTTTCACGCTCAGAAATCCGAGACTTTCCCCAGAGAATACAAGCAGTCACAATGGCTCAGATGCAACAGGCAATTGAAGATTTAATTAAGCCGGAAAGTCTGATAATTGTCACTGCTGGCCCTGAAGAGACTGTACTTAAGGGCAGCTAATTACCTCAAGCTAAAACACAAAGGTGCTAAAATTTGCTTTACGCCTTTGTGTTTTAGCTTAGGGCTATTTCGTTCTAGACATAATAGTTATTTTAATGAATTATTTTCTTGAAAAACGATCATGAAAATTAGTATAAAATCCCTCAGCAGAAAGCCTACTTTTCCACAGATTTCGGCACTCATGCTGCAAATCTAAGAATTCTTGGTCTGAAATATTGCTATGGAATTCAGCTACTTTCTCTGCAATATGTGGTATTTCTTTCTCATCTATCCATACACAATATTTTTTCCAGTCTATTATAGAATCGTCAGGTAAAACGCAGTCTGTATCAATAAAAATTGGAATACGACCACAACTGAGGATTTCATATAGTCGAATAGAATAGTTTGCAGAACCACGACAAGACAAAATGTAGTCACTCTCAACTATATTTTTCACATATTCATCACGAGCCTTCTGTCTTCGCTCTGTATCTTGTGTATTTAGAAATACTGTTTCGTCTTTGATGATGAAGTTTGTATTTACTAAAGACGGGTTTTCTGCAAGTACTTTCAGAGCCTGACTACGCAAAATTTGTCCTTTGTAAGGCGAAACTCCAAGTTCTAATGATTTGGTTAACATCGCCCCGTGGAATAAAACCGTTTTTAGTTTCTTTTCCCATGAATCTTTTACTGCTAGTCCACAAAATCCAACAACAGGTTTCTCAGATTTATGCCTGAGAGAGATTTGCCCTCCTAAATATTCTTTAACAAAATCTTCAGTAAAAGAAGGCATAATAATATCATTTTGCTTCTTTTGCGACCGATATACAGCCATCCGAAATACTGTTGCATTCTTGACAGGAATTTCTTCGGCGCAACAATCACCTGCAAAAAAAATAATTAATTCTTTGCCGCTATTAGCTACTTTTTCTGCAAATTTAATAGATAGATTTTCTGCTTCTTTATTAACTTTACTTCTCCAACTCTCTCCTCTGATCACTCTCCAGTTTATAGGCATGATAACTAAGTCAGCTTCCTGTAGCGAAGTCATTTTAAAAAGGGAATTACTTATCTCTATATACTTGCCATACAATCTAGACCAAGGGTATTTTTCATTAGGAATAAATTCTCTCCAAAAGGGATAAAGCATTGGAACTGGCTCCATTCCTTTAGGAAGATAATCTTTATCAGAATAGATACTTAATTGCATATTTTAACCTCAATTCTGACTAGTTGAAGGACTGAGGAATATTACAATAAATTTAATTAATTTCAAACAACCTTTGGGTAGATTTATTTTTATACTAGTAATTTACAAAGTAAATGTATTGTAATATACCAAAAAATACATTTTTAGCTCGTTCATTGGTAGCCTGTCCACGCAAGGCATCTGCAAGTATATCTGCGGTAGCACTACCAGCAATCACAACAACTAACCTTCCAGTATTAACGCTATACTGAGTGCTTAAGTTTTGCAGCGTAGAACTTCGCAGCCATGTTCTGCAATTGCTGAAGCGTTCAGCTTTTTGTCTCGCAGAGGAGCGATGTCTCCGACGGGCTATTCGGCGTCGCAACAAGCTTTATTTAGCGCAGCTTCAACAAGCAACGTTATGATAATTAATCGTTTAATAATAAATAAGTTGGCACAAATAAACCTCAATAGTGCGGAGACGATTAATCGGCTCTGTAAAGCAGTCAAAAATCATAGAACTATAGACTTTGGGCTATGGACTTTTGAGAGTGGACTGTTAGGTGCTGCATCCAACCAAAATCAGCCGTTGTACAAATTTCCATAAGGATAATTGAAGTGACTAAGACTAACTCAGATTTTCTTGCCTCCACCGATCCAGCGATCGCGGAGTTAATCAACGACGAACTACAGCGTCAACGCGATCACTTGGAGTTGATTGCTAGTGAAAACTTTACCTCTGCTGCTGTACTAGCCGCTCAAGGCTCAGTACTGACAAATAAATATGCCGAGGGATTACCTGGTAAACGCTACTATGGCGGTTGTGAGTATATCGATAAAATCGAGCAGCTAGCAATCAATCGTGCTAAACAGATATTTGGCGCTGCTCATGCGAATGTGCAACCTCATTCTGGCGCACAAGCCAATTTTGCAGTGTTCCTGTCCCTGCTGCAACCAGGAGACAAAATTATGGGGATGGATTTGTCTCATGGGGGACATCTCACCCACGGTTCCCCTGTAAATTTCTCAGGTAAGTGGTTCCAAGTTAGCCACTACGGTGTCAGCCAACAAACAGAACAACTTGACTACGATCAAATTCGGGAGCTGGCGCTGAGGGAGCGTCCCAAGCTCTTGATTTGTGGTTATTCAGCTTATCCCCGGATAATTGATTTTGAAAAGTTCCGTAGCATTGCTGATGAAATCGGTGCTTACTTACTTGCCGATATTGCTCATATCGCTGGTTTAGTTGCTAGTGGTCTTCATCCTGATCCCATCCCTCATTGTCATGTAGTAACAACAACTACACACAAGACTCTACGCGGCCCTAGAGGTGGTTTAATTTTGACCAGCGACGCAGAACTAGGTAAAAAGCTAGATAAATCTGTTTTTCCTGGTAGCCAGGGCGGGCCATTGGAACATGTGATTGCTGGAAAAGCAGTAGCTTTTGGAGAAGCCCTAAAGCCTGAGTTTAAAACCTATTCTGCCCAAGTGATTGAAAATGCTCGTGCTTTGGCAGAACAATTACAAAACCGGGGTTTAAAGCTAGTATCTAATGGTACTGATAACCATTTAATCCTTGTGGATTTACGTTCTGTCGGTTTAACTGGTAAGCAGGCAGATCAGCTAGTTAGTACCGTGAATATTACTGCTAACAAAAATACTATTCCCTTCGATCCGCAATCGCCATTTGTTACTAGTGGTCTGAGGTTAGGTTCGCCAGCAATGACCACGCGAGGTTTAGGAGAAGCAGAATTTACCGAGATTGCAAATATTATTAGCGATCGCCTGCTTTCTCCAGATTCCGACATAGTAACCCAAGATTGTCGGCAACGGGTAGCAGCATTGTGCGATCGCTTCCCCTTATATCCTCACCTAGAAATTCCTGTACCAGCCTTAGCATAATTGGGTGTGGGGCAATTCAATTTTAGATTTTAGATTGAAATTTAATCCAAAATCCAAAATCTAAAATCTAAAATTCTTAATCCCCACTCCCCACTCCCCACTCCCTACTCCCCTTCCCCAATCCAATGAGTGCAGAAATTATTTGTGTTGGTACTGAACTGCTGCTAGGAGATATCCTCAACGGCAATGCTCAATTTTTGGCGCAACAATTAGCGCAGCTCGGAATTCCCCATTACTATCAAACAGTGGTTGGGGATAATCCAGAACGGTTGAAGCAAGTTATAGAAATTGCTATTTCCAGAGCGCAAATTCTCATTTTCACTGGTGGACTCGGCCCAACACCAGATGACCTCACCTGCGAAACAATCGCCGATTTTTTTAAAGTCCCGTTGGTAGAACGTTCTGACATCATCGAAGACATAACCCAAAAATTCGCCCAACGTGGTCGAGTTATGTCACCAAGTAACCGCAAGCAAGCTTTGATTCCCCAAGGTGCAGAAATTCTCCCCAACCCCACTGGAACAGCACCCGGTATTATTTGGCAACTTCGCCCTGAAATCACGATTTTTACCTTTCCGGGTGTTCCCAGTGAAATGCACGTAATGTGGGAAGAAACAGCCGTGCCATTTCTCAAAAGTCAAGGTTGGGGTAAAGAAATTATTTACAGTCGGAGTTTAAAGTTTTGGGGTATTGGCGAATCTGCTTTGGCGGAAAAAGTTTCTTCCTATTTGAAGTTGCCAAATCCCACAGTAGCCCCCTATGCAGGTAAAGGGGAAGTAAGATTGCGAGTCTGTGCTAAAGCCACTTCAGAAGCAGCCGCAGAGGCCTTAATTGCGCCCATTGAAAAACAACTTAAAGAAATTGCCGGACTGGATTTTTACGGCGTTAATAATGATACTCTTGCTTCCGTGGTTGGTCAGTTATTGCGGGCATCAAAAGAAACGCTTTCTGTGGCAGAATCTTGCACTGGTGGCGGTTTAGGGCAAATGTTGACTGAGATTTCTGGGAGTTCTGATTACTTTTGGGGTGGAGTAATTTCTTATGACAATTCGGTGAAGGTTGGATTATTGGGGGTTAACCAGGAAGACTTAGATAAATTTGGGGCGGTAAGTGCTACTGTTGCAGAGCAAATGGCTGTTGGAGTTAAAACCCGCCTTGCAACAACTTGGGGATTGAGTATTACTGGTATTGCTGGCCCAACTGGAGGGACAGATACTAAGCCGGTGGGTTTAGTTTACATTGGTTTAGCTGGGCCAAAGGATGAAGTGGCAAGTTTTGAGTATCAGTTTGGTATAGTGCGAGGACGCGCTCTAATTCGTCATGTCAGCGCGAATGCAGCGTTAGATAATCTGCGGCGGAAGTTGTTGACGAGGTAGGAGGTATGTTATCTTTGTCATACATTTGTATGACAAACAAACCTAGCGATGCGAATTAATGCGCGATTAGATGACGAGTATGCTGACAAACTAGCCTTTATTCAACAGCAGACTAATCAGGCAGTAACAGATGTGATTAAGTCTGCTATTGAATTGTATTATCAGCAGCTTCAGCAGGAGCAAAAGAACGCATTGTTGATGCTGACCCAAACAGGTTTTATCGGTTGTGGTCATACAGATTCGGATCTGTCTGTAGATTACAAATTAATTTTAAGAGATGGCTTGAAAGCTAAGTATGATTATCGTTGATACTGGCTTTTGGTTAGCCTTAGCAAATCGAAATGACTTGTACCACACTCAAGCAATAACAGTACTTGCCAATGTCAACGAACCTCTGATTACGACTTGGGCTGTCGTTACAGAGACTTGCTATCTACTGCTAACAAAGATGGGGAACCACGCGCAAGTAAGTTTCATTAATAACTTATTTTTAGGGGCCTTTACGGTTTTTGATTTGCAACCCCATCATGCTAAACGCATTTGTGAACTGATGGAAAAATATGCGAACTTACCAATGGATCTGGCCGATGCTTCGTTAGTAGTTTTGGCAGAACATCTGGGACATGGAAGAATTTTGTCTATAGATTTTAGAGATTTTAACGCTTACCGTTGGAAGAATCAGTATCCGTTTGAAAATCTGATGGTATGTTAAAAAACTCAATTATCAATTATGCAGCTATGAGCAAAATTCCTATTCTTAAACCAAATCAATCATACACTTTCAGAAACTATTTTGAGATGTCATTTGAGCCAGAAGACATACTGGCTGAATTTGGATATTCCTTAAAACGTTCCTTTCTCAATCTACAACAGTCCAACATTGAATTAGACAGACTTGCAAATCTCAAGTATAGGATTGAGGAGAGTTTGCCATATATTAGTTTGACTAGTGAAGCAGCCCGCAGAGAGTTACTAATTGCGCCAATTTTATTGGATGTTGTTCATTACACTCACGCCCAACTTAGAATCGAATATCCTTTAATTGTTACAGAACAGTTAAAAGGTTCCCTTGACTATTATCTCCATGCAGACCATAAACTTTTGGTTGTGGAAGCTAAAAATGCTGATTTAGCAAGAGGTTTTACCCAGCTTGCGGTAGAACTGATTGCTATTGATGTGTGGACTGATTCTCAAGAGGCAAATTTACAGGGGGCTGTTTCTACAGGGGATATTTGGCAATTTGGTTTATTGAATCGAGAAAGTAAACAAATAACTCAAGACCTCAATTTATATCGTGTTCCTGCTGACATAGACGACTTACTGCGGATTTTGGTGGCAATACTCAGTTGCTGAGAAATATAGCGATGTATGATCGCAAGCTGCTTTGCATCTACACGCTTTTGATTTTGTGATGATAAAGTGTAGAAACGTCGAAAAAACGTAAATTGCTAGAGAAAGTTCTTTCTAGCTCCAAAAATATTCAATTTAATGAACTGGTGACTTTAGTTGAGGCGTTTGGATTTTCTCTATCACGGGTTAATGGCAGTCACCACATATTTACTAATCCAGATATTCCTGAGCTTGTTAACCTGCAAAATCGAAAGGGCGAAGCTGTTCCGTATCAAGTCCGTCAATTTTTGATTTTGATTGAAAAATACACACTTACTTTGGAGGATGAAGGATGAAAAACTATCATATTAATATCTTCTACAGTCAACAAGATAAGGGCTATATTGCTGATATTCCTGACTTGAAATACTGTTCAGCATTTGGTTCAACTGAAGAAGAAGCACTTCATGAAGTTTTGAAAGCAAAAGAAGCATGGTTAGATGCTGCGAAAAAGGAGGGAAAACTAATTCCTGAACCGAGATATCGTCCTGCAATTTACCAGATAGCCTCATGATTAGCAGAGAGGCGATGTCTGACGACAAGCCGCTCCCTGTCTACGTACTTTGTGTAGAGGTTGCGATCGCACTTTGAGAAAAATCTTAACACCAATATTCAGGTTACTTGATTGCAGCCAAATCACAGTTTAACTTTTTGTTAATCCTTCGTTTATTTTACTTTTATAGTTGTAGCGAACTGCAAGCATTCAGATATTTATCGACATTCCCGCCCATTTACTTACAGCAAATAAATTGATTGATATTTCTTTGTAAAATTAATTGCTTTTTATGGGTTTGTACGCTTATTGTAATATGATGATTTACAGCTAAATCCCTTTAGTTCTACCTTTAGGAGAAATTGTTTATGAGACAACCCGCTATAGCTTTTACTACTCTGCTAGCTACAACACTTGCAATGACTAATGTTGTTTATGCTGATGAGCAAGCTGACAAGCAAGCAATCATGAAAGCATCCCGTGCTTTTGATGCAGCTATTGAGCGTAAGGATGTTAATCAAGCATTTGCTGACCGTGCACCTGAATATACCTTAATTGACCGAAACGGAAAGTTAACAAATTTAGAGCAAAATCGCCAAGGGTGGCGGCAGTCTTTTCAGACTATACGCCAAATTAACCTAAATAATGAGATTAAACAAATCCAAATTAATGGGCAAACTGCGACAGTAATTAGTATTGAATATAGAAGCGTAATTATTTCAAACCCAAAAAATACTCAAGTTCCTGTACGTTACTCAGCTGTAGGTCAATATCAACATATCTGGAAACGAACTCCGGGTGGATGGAAGCTTCTAAACACTAATGTTTTACAGTATACTGCTACCGGACAACAGTCATCTCAAGCCAACAGACGCAAGTTAACTCCTGCACAGGAGCAAATCGAAATAATGCGCTATCAAGGGATGATGAGATTTAACAATAACGCAACTTGCCTGGCTAGTGGTTTGTCTTGTGGATTCTAGAAGTAGGCTTCGCAGTCGCACATAAAGTAAATACAGCGTATTACAGGTTTATGAGGTACAGTAACAACAGTTTGTAAACCAGTTTTTTAACGCTTCGCAGAAGTCCGCACCTCAACTCTTAGTAGGGTGGGGATAGGGAGCACTTCGACAAGCTCAGTGACCACGGGTGATGTTCGCGAATAGCGTTACGAAGTGAGGATTGCATACCTGACTAATATTAACTGTAAGGTTGATAAGGGAATGGTATGTATGACAAATTCCCAATTATTCTGTAGGCACTTCTTGAGATTTGATGTCCTGCTTTAGTTTTTCAATTGGAGCGCCAGCAGTTGACACTACATAGTAAGAACTAGACTATAAAACAGGTTTTTATAAAAAGTTGCTAAATGTTCAGAGAACTCTTTTTGAATAATTCTGCTAGAAGCTTATTTCAAACTTCCTACTAATACGGATGGTGGCGCATAAAAAACCAACTCCTTTGGGTAATCCTTGCGAATCATGCCCTTTCAAATGCTGTAAATTAACCTGTCCCTCAAAGATGACTTTTCTGCTTACTGCTGTGCAGAAGTCATATTACAAGGCTATAATCGTTACCAATACATACGTAATTTAACTGAAATTATTACTCGTTTATCTAACGTAAATTATCAACAAAAAGAATTTGTTATGCCTTAAAATACCTGAAATCTAAAGTATAAAATATCACATTAAATAGTGAAGATTTGAATAAATATCATGTTTTGGTTTGCGATCGCTAAAATTAAGTACCCATAAACCTACTAACAGGAGATAATAATAAACTCACACCACCCTCAGCTGTTGTCCCATCAACCATTACAGAACTTATTCTGGCTTGGTTTAGGTAATTCACTTGACAGCTACAGGGTCAAATTTTGCAAATTGTTCTGAACCAAGCCATGAAAACATCTACCAAATTGCTATCTCGCCTGGACTATTACTACCAGCAAATCAAAACGATCATCCTGACTCGCCAGAATCCAATTACTGGTTTACTACCTGCGAGTACAGCGATTACAGCCCACGGCGATTATACTGATGCCTGGGTGCGAGACAACGTTTACAGCATTTTGGCAGTTTGGGGTTTAGGACTTGCATACCGCAAGATTGACGACGATCAGGGACGCACCTATGAACTAGAACACAGTGTCATTAAACTGATGCGCGGGTTGTTGTTTGCGATGATGCGACAGGCTCATAAAGTAGAGACATTTAAACATACTCAGTCGCTACTAGATGGACTGCACGCCAAATATAATACTGCGACTGGTGATATTGTTGTTGGTGATGATGAATGGGGACATTTGCAACTTGATGCCACATCTATATTTTTGCTGATGTTGGGGCAAATGACGGCAGCAGGATTGCAAATAATTTATAGCATTGATGAAGTGAATTTCGTCCAAAATTTAGTTTACTACATTGGACGAGCTTACCGCACACCAGATTACGGCATTTGGGAACGCGGTAATAAAATAAATCGTGGTAGTGCTGAGTTAAATGCCAGTTCTGTAGGCATGGCAAAAGCTGCTTTAGAAGCCATCAACGGACTGGATTTGTTTGGTGTGCGTGGTAGTCAAGCATCGGTAATTCATGTGCTACCAGATGAAATTGCCCGCGCCCGGATTACCTTAGAATCACTATTACCGAGGGAATCTGGTTCCAAAGAAATTGATGCGGCGCTGTTAAGTATTATTAGTTATCCTGCCTTTGCAGTGGAAGATTTGGAGTTACGCGATCGCACCTTAAACGATATTATCAATAAACTCGCAGGTAAATACGGCTGCAAACGCTTTCTGCGTGATGGACACCAAACGGTTTTAGAAGATAATCAACGTTTACACTACGAACCGTGGGAACTCAAACAATTTGAGCATATTGAATGCGAATGGCCGTTATTTTTCACTTATTTAGTTCTAGATGGATTATTTCGCGGTGAACAAGAACAAGTTAAAAAATACCAAATTCTTTTAGAATCATTACTTATAGAGCAAAATGGCTTGCGTTTATTGCCAGAACTCTATTATGTTCCAGCAGAAAACATAGAAGCAGAAAAGTTAGCACCTCAAACGCAACCACGTTTACCCAATGAAAATATTCCCTTAGTGTGGGCGCAGAGTTTATATTTTCTCAGTGAAATGTTGAGTGAAGGTTTAATAGCAGTTGGTGATATCGACCCTTTGGGAAGACATTTGTGTGTGGGCAAACAGCGCGAGGCATTGGTACAAATTGCCTTGTTAGCAGAAGATGAAGATTTACAAACGAAACTAGAAGTTCACGGAATTGAAGCGCAAACACCCGCCCAAGTAGAACCGATTCAAGTGAGAAAAGCTGGAGAATTTTCAGCTATTTATACCCAAATCGGACGTAACGATAAACTTGGTTTAACTGGGCGGCCAGTGCGAAGGTTGCGGAGTTTGACAACATCTAGAATTTTTCGGATTAGCGGTGAAACAATTGTATTTTTGCCTTCATTTTCTGACTCTCAACAGTTTTACTTAACCCTTGATTACCATTTTTTACTGGATCAAATTAGAAGCGAACTAGCTTACATTCAAAAATATTGGAGCGATTTAGGTCGTCCTACCTTAACTTTAATGTTGACGCACGCCATGTTAGAAGCCGGTTCGGAAGCATTACTAGAATTGATGCAAGAACTGAAAGATGGTGTTTGTAACGGTGTGCGGGTGAAATTAGGGCGGTTAAATCAGCTAATGCTGACAGCCGGAATCCAAAGAATTGATTTTCTTCCCAATGCAGAATTTTCGCGATCGCCAGTAAAAAATGCTAGCCCACCTTGCTATTATCTAGCTTATCATCCTGAAAAAAGCTGGCGTTTAGGACATACCCAAGAATTTCAAATGGAGTATGAAACTAACTTCGGATTATTACTTTCTTATTTGCGTTCATCAGAGAATATCTACGAGCAAATTGAGTTATTGCAAACTTTGACTCGCTTGCAGGGAATGCAATTTGATACGGGATATGGCGGGCCAGAATCTTCTGTCACGGTTGGGGATTTACTAGATGAAGTTTATACCAAAGCTGGAGATTTAGGCATTTGGGCAGTAGTGCGTCGGGCTGCTGGGTTACGGCAAATGGTTGATATCAGCCTATCAGATGCAGTCACAAGTATCCTGGTGCGGGGTAAGCAAATTGCTGTGGGTAAAGCTTACAGTGAAGCGTCCTTGATTAGCGTACCCATGTCCCATAATGAAATTGCCGATAAAATTAATCATTTTTGTCGTGAGGATATCCGCGATCGCGTCCTTACTCAAGAGATTTTAATCTATGTTGGGATCTTAATTCACTCAGAACCCGAACTATTTCAGGGACTACTAACGCTGAGAGTGGGCTATCTCATCTTATTGATCACCAGCGAACTAGCGCGGGAATTGCATGTTACTCAAGATGAAGCTTATGATCGCTTAATGCAACTTTCACCCTTTGAAGTTAAAGTGCGCTTACGTCAGGTATTAACTGGATATACTGGCATGAGTAACCTGTTACGCCAGCAAGAATCACTCCACGTCAAACAAAAAGAAAGTGATATTGCTTGGGTGGTGCTACCAGGAATCGGTGAAGAGATAGAAGTTCCCCCAGGTGGTTGGCGACGGTTCCGCCAAGCCGAGGGTGCGACGGGGCGCGTACCAAAAGAATTTTTTAAGGAAGTTTGGCTATTGATGCAACATTGCAAGGGTATAGTAATTGGCGATAAACTAGAGCGGCGCAATCGTTTAGATAGTGAGATAATGTTGTCGGAAATGACAGCAGGTGAAAGAAATTTTGCTCTCTTGGTTGAGCATTTGCTGAATAAGATTGAAGCTACAGAATACCGACAAGTAAATATTGAAGCATTAATCGAATTAGCTGCGATCGCAGCCAATAATCCCAAGCTGCAAATTGAAGAATATATTGTGTTGGATGTGTTAATTGGCCATGCAGTGCGATTGGCCTGGCTGGAAAACCATAGTCAACGCAGCGATCGGTACGATGAGGATAAGGCGAGTGCGTGGCGATCGTTTTACAATACTTCACCTAGAGATTGCGCTAGTTATATTTTGAAGGCATTTAGGTTCTTGACGGAATTTGTGAAAGATTTTTAAACGCAGAGGGGCGCAAAGGGAAAGGCAGAGGAGCGCAGAGGATGATTTGAGTGGGGTGATTATTGGTTGTGCGATGAGGGTGCATACTGCTTTGGGGCCTGGTTTGTTGGAGTCGGCTTATGAGGAGTGCTTGGATTATGAGTTAAAGAAGGCCGGGTTGAATGTTGGTAAACAAATTCCATTGCCTTTGGTTTACCAAGAAGTGAAATTGGAATGTGTTTATAGATTAGATTTGATTGTCGAAAACCAAATAATTGTAGAGATTAAATCTGTAGAATCCTTCCACCCGATTCACTCCGTCCAACTCTTAACCTATCTCAAACTCGCAAACTGTAAACTAGGTCTTCTCCTCAACTTTAACGTCCTCCACCTCAAAGAAGGTATCAAACGCGTAGCTAACAACCTCTAACTCTCCCTCTGCGAACCTCTGCGCTTCCCTTTGCGCCCCTCTGCGTTGAAAAAAAAATATCCCCCACCTCAGATTCCAAAAGTAGGGGTTTCCTTAAAACTACTTAACAGAAACAGCATCAACATCAATAGTGCTTGCGTTAGGGCTTGCAGTAGAGGTAGAACCCTCAGTAGTATTAGATGCTTCAGCACCCACCTCACCCTTACGAGCCTTCCAGCCCTCAATTACTAGCCCAGACACCTCAGAAACTAGCAGAGTCAAAAGGAAAACATCATCAATTTGTCCCACAACGGGTATAAAATCTGGAAGAATATCAAATGGGCTGACCAAATAAGCGAGTGTTCCTAAAATTACCCACCAACGATATTTAGGGTTACGAAGCACACTGCGATACCAGGTGTAAAGTGATTCGATTGAAAATTTCATATTTTGAACCTCCAGTTATTTTTAATTTTGACAAATTATCCTAAAAACTTCCGGTGCGAATAACCGCCCTAATTAGTCGGGAAGACGCTACTCGTGATCTGTCAGCAAAAACCTATTCTGTAATTTTCCATAAGAGTTTAATACCGTAAGGGTTTGACAAATTAGAGAATGATTATATTTATTCGGGATTATGGCAACCCAGCAGCAAATTTGTCCAGCAGTCTAAGTCCAATACCCCATGCTTACACTATCCTTTTTAGATTTTCGATAAATTTATATTTTGGAAGTCCCTCATTTTGCATTAATCTCTACAATTAAAATGCCTTAGCACATTTGCTTTAGTCATGGAGGGAGGAAGTTTAAACAGTGGATATTTTTTCTTTGTTTCGTGAGGGCGGGCTAGCGATGTGGCCTTTGCTGGCTTTATCGATTCTGTCTTTAAGTGTGATTTTTGAGCGTTTGTGGTTCTGGTTGCGAATTTTGACTCAGGAAAAGCAAATAGTCGAGCGCATTCTGGATGCTGCCCAGAATAATTGGCAAGAAGCTGCTGACATCGCAAAACGAGCAAGCCATCAGCCTGTCGGGCGTTTTCTATATGCCCCCTTACGTTTTTCAAAAACTGATGCAGAAACCTTTCGACTAGCACTTGAGTCCACAGCCGAAGATGAGTTGGCTGGAATGCGGCGGGGCGAAAAACTTTTAGAAGCCGTAATTGCCCTTGCGCCCCTGCTGGGATTGTTAGGTACAGTTTTGGGTCTAATCCAGTCTCTACGCTCAATTCGGATTGGCGATTTAGGAACTGAATCTACCGCCGGGGTGACTACTGGTATTGGTGAATCTTTAATTAGTACGGCAGCAGGGCTAATAGTTGCCATTATTAGTTTGGTATTTTACCGCCTATTTCAAAGTTTTGTAGTCAACCAAGTCAAAGTTTTTCGTAAGGCAGGGAATGAGATGGAATTGCTCTACCGTCAGTCCCCGCCTGATTTTAGTAATAGTGCACCAGCAATTGTGCGGGAAAATTTCACTCCACCCCGCAAGCCGGGAAAGACTAGGTTGCCTGAACCTCCTGAACCCCCGAATTCACCTAATTAGTCAAGAATTCAACCCCCGAACTAGGCGTTTAAATTGAGAAAATGAAAGTTAATCTACATACCCCAATTGAAGAAGTCCAAATTCAAATCATCCCTTTAATAGATGTCGTTTTTTGTATCCTGACATTCTTTTTGTTAGCAGCATTACAATTTACGCGGCAACAGGCAATAAATGTTGATTTGCCCAAAGCCAGCGCCAGTTCAGTATCTGGAATAACATCACAGAGTGGAAATCTGATTGTAACTATCGATGCCGTTGGTAATACTTACATAGAAAAACAGCCTGTACAACGAGATGATTTAGGAGCGAGATTAAAACAGTATCTCCAAGCAAACCCCAGTGCTGTTGTAGTGCTGAATGCTTCGCGGACAGCAACTTATAATGATGTGATTGAAACATTGGATTTGCTAAGGCAAGTAGGAGGCGATCGCGTTTCTTTGGGAATTATTCCTGGCCCATCTCAACCACCCACAAACTCACTTAACCAGCCTAATATCCCTTCTTTCCCAATCGATCCTGGTGCACCACCAATACCCACAACTGCACCATTTCCAGGCATCAATCCCGAAGGGAATCTTACCCCGAAATTTCCGTCAGTACCCAATCCTGTACCTCTTCCTGGCATAACTCAGCCTCCAACTGGACAAGGTATCAGCCCTATTAATCCTGGCATTTCCAACCCACCAGCATCCCAAGCGCCTGTAGCACCTAAACAAACTCAACCTAATCCCAAAAGATGAGATAGGGGCACAGAGAAGAGGCAGAGCGGCAGGGAGCACGGAGCAGAGGGGAAAGAGGTAAGTTTTATATTCTTCCCCTGCCTCCCCTCCCTCCCACTCCCCTTCAAACTTTTCCCAAACCTAAAGATATCTAAAATAAAATTCCGTCAGAGAAAAATTTACTGCTAATTTATAGATAATTGGTTGAGCTTTAAAGATTTTTCCACTGATAAAGTGAAGTAATTTATCACCAATTGCCATTCACGTTTCAGGGGTTGTGGCATGAATATTGTGACGCTTTTAATTGTTTGGTTAGTAACAGCTATCAGCTTGTTAATAATTAGTAAATTACCTTTAGGAGTTGAAATTGATACTCCAGGTAAAGCCTTCCTTTCTGCCGCAGTGCTTGGTATCGTGACGGCAATAGTCAGACCTATTTTAAGCCTCATTTTTGCGGTTCCAAATTTACTCACATTGGAATTGCTAGCCAGCATTTTCACATTTATGATTGCCGTGGTTTGTTTTAGTCTTGCTGCTTGGTTCGTAGACGGCTTCCGCTTGCGTTACGGGATTTGGAGTGCCGTTGTTGGGGCATTTGCGCTGACTATAATTAACAGCTTAATCTACAAATTGTTGGGTGTCTAAAATCAAAACTTAGGAGTTAAGAGCGATGCCCTGAGCGTGACGTTCGCGCAGCGTCTCGTAGAGAAGGGTTATGAGTTAGGAGTTATTAACAACTCTTCACTCATAACTGATCACTCCTTACTTCCATCTCCTAACTATTCGTTGGAACTTGGGGGAGCAACGGGGGTACTTGATTGTTGCTTACGTTGTTCGCGTTTTTTGCGATCGGCTGAGAGCATATCTGCCATCACTATTAGCGCTTGCGCCATCTTCTCTAGGTTAGAACGATATAGCTCCAAATCCTTGTTGAGTTTGTCATCAGAAAGGTGCAAGCCAGCAGCGATCGCTTTTAGCGCCTCTGTGAGTTGCTTTTCATCTTTGACTAATTCAGGATCTGACTGTTCTAATAACGAAAATACACCAATTGCGAACAAACGGTTGTATTTAAAGTTAGGATTGTTGGCGATCGCTTGCAGTTGTGCTTGCAAGTCACCATCTCGATCTAAAAAAGTAGTTTGGCCTAGCCACCCAATTAAATCTTTAACTGGCAAACCTTTAGCTACAGCTTGCAATCTTTCAGCATCCTGTCGATAATGTTGCGGATCTTGTTCCATACCCCGACATAGGGCGTTAAAAATTGATTCTTGATCCCGTTCTGGTTCATAGCCTTGCATGAAGCGGTCAAAAGTAGTGACGACGCCCAAGGCATAAATTGAATTGTAGCTAAAATCGATATTTACTGACAGCAGATGCATTTCCACCATCAATTCTTCTACTACCCGACGATAAATAGTGTTGATCGGACGGGTATGAAGATTGTAAAAAGTTCGTTTTGTATCAGAGACAGTACGGACGTTGTTCACAAAGAAAATGTTAAGGGCGACGTATCTTTATTTTCTCGCTTAAAGGCTACTTTGCCAAGTTTAGCTTTTGACTGGTGACGGTTTCATTTACAATGTAGACAAATCAAAAGTATTTTATAAGCTAGTAGCCATAGGGGATTAAGACGCTTTCCGCTAATAAAGTAGCCAAAAATATCTATCCTTAATGATTTTTTTATCGCATTTATGAACTTCTCGCCACAGTTAATTGCTTTGGGTGAGTATCTAGCTGGTGAATTTGATAATCAAGAACAAGCCATAGGAGAACCAATTTGGTATGTCCACCTCCGGCTGTGGCAAAGACCAATTAATCTGTTCACAGAAGATAGCATCACCCTATTTGCCGAACAGGCTAACGTTCTTAACCTAGATAAACCTTACCGCCAACGAATTATGCGGTTGCGCCAGGGCAGCAATGACACATCTCTGGAAGTACAATACTACATGCCTCAAGATCCAGATGCATTAAGAGGCGCAGGCAATAACCCTGCTCTGCTTAACACACTGACATCTGAACAATTAGATTTACTACCAGGTTGTATCCTAACAGTTACTCAGGAAACCCTAGCTAGCGATCGCTATAAATTTACCGCTACCGCACCACCAGAAACTCGTTGCAGTTTTACTTATCTTGGCAATAGCATTAATGTTTCTCTCGGTTTTGAAGCTACTGCGGCAGAATTCCACAGCTACGACAAAGGAATCGATCCAGCAACTGGAAACGCAACTTGGGGAGCGATTATGGGGCCTTATCGTTACACCAAGCGAAACCAATATTCCACAACATAAAGTTATAAGTCATGAATATAAGTTATGAATTTTGAATTAACTCCTAACTCCTAACTCCTAACTTTTTATTAGCTAGCGATGCTACGAGGTACACCTTCTAAAGCTTCGTCTTCTGTTTCAAAGATTTCAAAGACAGTATCCATCATCGTCACTTCAAACACGAGTTTAGCTTCTGGATGTACATTACAGATGCGGAAACTGCCCTTGACTTTATCAGCATCACGCATCCCAGCAACCAAAGATGTAAGACCAGAACTATCAATAAAATTTACCTGAGCCAGATTTACAACTACATGGCGGCTGAGTTTAGAAATACACTCTTGTAACTTCAGCCGGAATTGCCAAGCAGTAGTAATGTCTAGGCGACCGGCTGGTGTCAGGACAATAACGGTGTTTCCGTCTTGGGTTGTATAAGTTTTTTGGTCTATATGAATCACTAAAGCCCTCCCCGTGACATTTTTCTAAAGATTAACTAGTTACAGAATTTTCTAATACTGCCACTTGAGATTAACAAGCTATAGCTAAAATTGTCACCTTTTTTTGCTAAGTGCTTAACTTTTATAGTTGAACTCAGCAGAATTGTGGGGAGTGGGAGTTGGGGACTGGGTAATGGTGACTGGGGACTGGGGGAGTCGGGGAAGATCAGGATAATTATCAACTCCTAACTCCCTACTCCCTAGTCCCTACTGCCCATTATTTCCAGTTGATCCAATCTTGAGGCTTAAGGAAAGTTTCATACAACTCGGCTTCGGGTGTATTGGGTTCCGGTTTATAGCCGTATTCCCAGCGCACTAATGGTGGTAGTGACATGAGAATTGATTCGGTACGTCCGTTGGTTTGTAGACCAAAAATAGTACCTCGGTCATAAACCAAATTAAATTCTACATACCGTCCCCGGCGGTAGAGTTGAAAATTTCGTTGGCGATCGCCATACTCCATCCCATTACGCCGTTCTACAATTGGTACGTAGGCTGGTAAAAATGCTCTACCACAGTCTTGCACAAAGGCAAACAAATCTTCCCAATTACGGGTTGCTGGTGTTCCCACCTGGTTGCTATAAATAGCCGCTTCTCCATTGGGATTTGGCCCGCGATATAAAACACCCTCACCATCTTGGTAATCAAAAAACACACCACCTACCCCCCGTGTCTCATCACGATGCTTAAGGTAAAAATATTCATCGCACCACCGCTTAAACACAGGGTAATAGTCTGGGTGGTGTTTGTCACAAGCCTGTTTTAATGTTTTGTGCAAATGTGCCACATCTTCAGCAAAAGGGTAATAAGGTGTCAAGTCGAGACCACCACCAAACCACCATACTGGCCCCGCTTCAAAGTAGCGATAATTGAGATGAACTGTCGGCACATAAGGATTGCGAGGATGTAATACCATTGAAGTGCCTGTGGCATAAAAGCCATGCCCTGCGGCTTCAGGGCGTTGGGTTAAAATTGAGGGTGGCAAATGGGAACCCTGAACTTCAGAAAAGTTTACACCTGCTTGTTCAAATATTGCACCTTCTCGCAGCACGCGCGATCGGCCCCCGCCTCCTTCTGGGCGTTCCCAACTATCTTCATGGAAATTAGCCACACCATCTAGTTTTGCCAATGATTCGGTAATTTCGTCTTGCAGTTGTTTCATAAACTGACTGACTCTAGTCTGAGCGTCAGGTGCTGGCAAAGACTTGGATGATTCTGCTGATACAGTAGGTGTTTGCGAGTTGGTCAACATAGATTCCCGAACCTAAAAAATTACAATTTCCAGAAAGCCACAAATTTCTTATCTTAAAATTTGGGGGAAACACGCGCCAACAATCAAGCTCTATTTGCCCAACCCGCTTTTTCTTACTGGTTAAGCATTTATACGATTGATAGGCATCACTAGAGTTATTTTCCCTCAAATGCGTATAGGCTTGTATATTGACTGAGTTTTTTTTGAAATTCTTAATTGGAACATTCTGGTATAAACACTAGACTTTAGTCGTAAC
>NZ_DASQZC010000541.1:0-11089 GCF_035638895.1 Nostoc sp.
TTTTATCAGCCTTGGGTCTCCAAATGCCGTTCCTGGTGTCGTCGATGCGTGAATTAAGATTGGATTATCCATAGTTTTTGCTTCTCAAAAATCCTCTGCACCTACTTTACATCCGACTTGTGTATACACGGTAGCCCCGCAAGCGGGGAGGGGAGACAAAGCGTAGCTTTGACGGGGTGGGGTTCTTCGGGTTTAATAAGCAATCAAGCGGACATGATATAACTCCCCACTCCCCTATCTTGCAATCTGTTGCAAAGTTTTCAGCGCTTCCTCAACGTGACCTTTAAAGTTAAACATTGAATCAAAGACGTATTGCACAACTCCTTGTTGGTCAATAACGTAAGTAACGCGACCAGGGAATAAGCCAAAGGCTGCTGTTGCGCCATATAGCTTTCGCACTTGGTCGCCTTTGTCAGTTAACAGCGTAAAAGGTAGATTGTATTTCGCAGCAAATTTTTGGTGAGATTCGGTGGAGTCAGCACTCACGCCGACAACTTCAGCGCCAGCGCTTTTAAACACTTCATACTGATCGCGAAAGGCGCAGGATTCAGCAGTACATCCGGGTGTGTCATCCTTGGGGTAAAAATATAGGACAACATTTTTGCCGCGAAAATCTTGGAGGCTAATTGTTGAGCCGTTTTGAGCAGGGAGAGTGAAATTAGGGGCGGTATCTCCAACTTTGATTGGCATAGCGAGTTGTGGTAATTACTTAACAAAATTTTACCTTGTATCTAAGTTTATAAATTTTGCTTGATTACTTGTATCAAGCGGGGTAGTTTAGTACAGCTTTGCGTAAAATCGTAGCGTTTTTAATGTAAGGGAACGCATTGGCATTGTCAGCCGATGCATTAGCATTGCCAAATTTAATTCGCTACGAATTAATGAAATGCTGTACTTAGATACTCATCTAACAGAAAATTCCGCTTATGCGCCTGACTTCACTGGATGTTTTTCGCGGCATTACCATAGCTGCGATGATTCTCGTCAATATGGCGGGAGTCGCAGATGATGTATATCCTCCCTTAGCCCACGCCGATTGGCACGGTTGTACACCAACTGATTTGGTATTCCCTTTCTTTCTGTTTATTGTCGGCGTAGCAATGACTTTCTCGTTGTCAAAGTACACCGAAGATAAGAAACCAACCTCAGCTATTTACTGGCGCATCTTACGCCGCGCCGCCATTCTCTTTGCCTTGGGATTGCTACTAAATGGCTTTTGGAATCAAGGTATTTGGACTTTTGACTTGAGTAGTATCCGCATTATGGGAGTGTTACAGCGCATCAGCATTACCTATCTGCTGGCTTCCTTAATAGTTCTCAACCTTCCGCGCAAAGGTCAATGGATACTAGTAGTTGTGTTACTTATCGGCTACTGGTTAACGATGATGTACGTACCAGTCCCAGAATATGGCGCGGGAGTTTTGACGCGGGAAGGTAATTTTGGCGCTTATATTGACCGTCTGATTATTCCCAAAGCACATCTATATAAAGGTGATGGTTTCAACTTTATGGGAGATCCAGAGGGACTGTTCAGTACTATTCCTGCGATAGTAAGCGTCCTCGCTGGCTACTTTACTGGTCAATGGATACGCAGTCAACCTATACAGTCACGCACAAGTATAGGTTTAGCATTATTTGGAGTTGGTTGTTTAATTATCGGTTGGTCGTGGGGGTGGATATTTCCCATCAACAAAAAGCTGTGGACAAGCTCTTATGTAGTTTTCACCAGTGGTTGGGCGTTACTATTGCTAGCAGCTTGTTATGAACTCATTGAAGTCCGGGCGAATCGTCGCTGGAGTAAACCTTTTGAAATTATGGGCTTAAATGCGATCGCACTTTTCGTTCCATCCGTTTTATTGATTAAAATTTTAGTGAAAACCACTATCGGCACAAGCAAAGATGCTCCCAGTACCTACAATTGGATTTACCAGAATTTTTTCGCATCTTGGGCCGGAGTACTGAATGGTTCCCTGTTTTTCGCCATAGTCACCATGTTGTTGTGGTGGGCTGTTGGCGTTCTGATGTATCGCCAACGCTGGTTTCTCAAAGTGTAAATTTGCGTAAGTCCTAATTTTGTCTAATTCCCTCAAACTATTAATCCATAGAAAAATTGTGAGGTAATAAATGCGCCGCATGAAACTTTGGGTGTTTTTGCCAATTGCGTTGATATTTGGCTACTCAGATCAACTGTTTCAATCTAACTCGTCTGTAGCCTACTCTAACCCAGCATTAGTTCCACAAACTAGTCCGACTTTATCAAAAGTGAGTTACCTTTCATCGTTAGAACAAGAGGTAATTGTTGAAACAAATAAGATACGAACAAATCCTAAATCATACCTCCCGATTCTAGAAAACTATAGAAAGCGCTTTGAGGGAAACCTAGTAAAGGTTTCTAATAATACCTATTGGCAAACTCAAGAAGGAGTCAAAGCAGTTGATGAAGCGATCGCATTTTTGAAATCAGCACCTCCTGTGGGAGCATTGAGTCTATCTAAGGGTATGTCTTTAGGCGCAAAAGACCATGTTAAAGACCAAGGCCCAAAAGGTGCTACAGGTCATGATGGTAGCGATGGTAGCAACCCCTTTACTCGCATTAACCGCTATGGCAGATGGCAAACAACCGCAGGTGAAAATATCACTTATGGCTTCAACACTGCTGAAGATATTGTCATGCAATTAATTATTGATGATAGTGTGCGCGATCGCAGTCATCGAAAAAACATTTTTAACAGCGCTTTTAAAGTGTCTGGTGTTGCTTATGGAACTCACAAATTATATAGAACAATTTGTGTAATTAATTACGCTGATGGGTATAGGGAGAAATAATCGCAGTTGGGCAGTGGCGACAAATACCGAAGGTTCTGAATTATTGTACTTAAAAGCAGGCATAATAAATTAAAAAAAATTTTGTGCTTTACGTTTAAGTGTTAGCTAGGTTACAACAGGTATTAAGTAATCTTTTTTAACACTCAAGGAACAAAGATGATAGCAGTGTTATCTATACTCTTGATCAACTTATTTCTATTCTTCTTAGGGGACTGATCGAAGTTTTAATGTATGATAACAAGCCGCTTCTAAAATTATGAATCAAGAAGCGTCTCCAAACTTCTGTGTGTGTTGAAAATTATTATTTCTTCTAATTTACTAAATTAATCCATAGAAAAAATTGTGAGGTAATGAATGTATCGCATTAAATTTTGGGTACTTTTGCCAGTAGCCCTGATATTCGGTTGCTCAAATCAACTGTTGCAATCTAGCCCGTCTGTGGCAAACTCTAACGCAACAGTAGTTAAACCTAGCACTTCAACTTTATTAGCAAAGGCGAGTTATCTTTCACCACTGGAACAACAGGTAATTGTTGAAACAAATAAGGTACGAACAAATCCCAAGTCATATCTCCCGATTTTGCAAAACTATAAAAAGCGCTTTGAGGGGAACCGAGTCAAAATTTCTAATAATACCTATTTGCGAACTCAAGAAGGAGTCAAACCAGTTGATGAGGCGATCGCATTTCTGAAATCAGTACGTCCTGTGGGGGCGTTGAGTGCATCAAAGGGTATGTCTTTAGGAGCAAAAGACCATGTTAAAGACCAAGGCCCAAAAGGTGCTCTAGGTCATAATGGTAGCGATGGTAGCAGTCCCTTTACTCGCATCAACCGCTATGGTAAATGGCAAACAACCGCAGGCGAAAATATCAGCTATGGCCCAAACACCGCCCAAGATATTGTCATGCAGTTAATTATTGATGATGGTGTACCTGATCGCGGTCATAGAACAAACATTTTTAACGGCGCTTTTAAAGTGTCGGGTGTTGCTTATGGAACTCACAAATCATATAGAACAATTTGTGTAATTAACTACGCTGGTGGGTATAGGGAAAAAACGTAAACGCGAATTCCACTAACCTCTCTCTGCTTTGAACTAAAGTTTAAATCTGTCCCTCTCCGACTCGGAGAGGGACAGGTTTTGCGTAGCACAACCAGGGAGAGGTCTTTTTATAATAATTGCTGACTGTAAAAGCGAAATGATCGACTATTCCCCTGCAACCCAAGTACCATGAAATCCATAAGGCACTCGTTGAGGAATTATCACCCGCGCTACAGGTTCAGCAGTCATATCTTGGGCATTCACCACTACTAATTCTGAAGTATCTGAACCCTCATCGTGGACGAAAGTCATAAGCCAACCATCATCCTCAGCCGTTGCACCAGGACGCGGCGCAAATACAGCTTCACCGCTATAGCGCCCCTTTCCGAATTCGTGGGTTTGAGACTTTCCACTGCTGAAGTCGTACTTAATAATACCTTCAAATAAAGGTAGGGGATTGTTTGCCGCTTTGTTAGTGTAGCCATATCGGTTTGGTCGCCCCAATAGGTTTTCGTTGACGCGGGGAAATTCAGAAGCTACATCATCTAACATTTCTTCGCGTACTGTTCCCGTGCTGAGGTTAAATCGCCAGCGATACAAGCGCGGGATATTTGCTTCTGGGTCGGGTTGCGAATCACTAGAAATCAAGACGGTAGTAGAACTCATGCGACAAGCAATCAGCACTACTTCGTCTCCCTCTTCGTAAGCGTTGAGGGTATGGAAGACGTAGCAAGAGGGACTCTCAAACCATCGGATATTACTGTTGTTACCGTGACGTGCTACAATGCCAAAACGACTTGAGCGATCGCGCTCAAACATTATGACAGGTTCTCCCCGTTGCGCTCTTTGTGGGTTAAAAGTCAACGGCAAATCCATAAAAATGGTGTAGTTTTCAGTAATGGCGAAATCGTGCATCATCACCCCCATTGGCAGGTCAATTGGCACTGTCCACAACAATTCGCCTTGTGCTGAAACCACACTATATTGCAGGTACGGTGGCGCAAAGAAAGAGTAGCCAAAGAACATCATTTCGCCCGTCACTGCATCTACCTTGGGATGGGCTGTGAAGGCAGAAACCAGCTTGCCATTGTAGTTATACTCGCCAATAGTATCTAAGTCAGGAAGCTTGATGCCGTGAGGTTTACCTCCCTCATTCAGCGCCAACATCTGACCAGCGTGCCACACTAAGGCAGTATTGGCAGTATTTTTGTAACCACCGTGAGGGTTATCCATTCGTGGTGGTTCTAACAACCCACTCCAGAGAGCCTTACCTGCAACTCGTTCTTTTTTCCATCCGGCTGTCTGGACGTAGCGGTTGCGATAAGTGGCTACGCCATTGCTAATTTGCACACCATGCAACATCCCATCCCCATCAAACCAATGATATTCACCGATGGGTTTCCATTGAGGGTTAGGGCCATTTCGGACAAACATCCCCGATAAGTCAAGGGGTAATTCACCAATGACTGGCAACTTGTCGGTGGTGATTTCTTCGCGGACTGGAGCAAAATTACGATCGAGATAAGGATTGACTGCTATTGTTACCATTGCCTTGATTTATCAGAGTTACAGAAAAACGAGCTAGAGCCAACGGCTTCCTCTTTTTGAGATGCTAGCGCAAAGGTTCTGGTGAAAACGCCCCATAGTATAATTTTGAGCCTGTGGACGTATCTAAACAGAAAATAGCCAATCATCCGAAAGAAGCCGATTGGAACAGGAATCCCCCTCGCTTTAGGAACATCCAAAAATTAAATTACTCAATTCCAACATCCAACGTCACTATCCAATTTTTTCTCCCCCTGCCTTCCAAAACGATTGATTATTTTTTTAGTTGGAAGTCCTTTAATGCTAGGGAGTATCAAAGAATCTGATAATTTGATGCATAAGTCTTTTGGTGAGTGATAACATTGAGCGCTATCTTCAACCAATCAATATAAGTCTGTTCTCTTCGGATCACCAACTCTAACACAAGCCTTTGCATTACTTGCTCACGGTTGGCAGATTCATCACCAAGTGATGGCAAATCAATGATTTCACATTCAGCAAGCTTTTTCCTTCTAGCCGCTAATTGTTCTTCCAGTAGGTAAATGATAGTGTCATTCGGCAACTGATCTGCAAAATGCAACTGGACTAGCATTGGTTCTCGGATAGTTGGCAAAGGCTGATGAGTCCCAAGCCATCGGGTAAATTCGGCTTTCCCTGGCTCCGTTACGCTGTAGACTTTGCGGTTGGGGCGATCGCGCCCAATCTCAATTGTACAGGTAATCCAGCCTTGCTCAACTAGCTTATCGAGAGTTCTGTAAATTTGTGCTTGGTCTGCTGGCCACAAATGGGCAATGCATTGATCAAAGCAGCTCGTTTTGAGGTCATAGCCCGTCATTTCCTGCTGCTGAAGAAGACCTAGAATTACGTATGCTAGCGACATTAAGACAGTTTTCCCATAATTGATATTTTCTCGATAGGTTCTACACTATGTACTTCTTATAAGTTTATGCTAATATATGAGTAATCAAATATAAGATACAACAGTTATAAAAAGATATGTTGATTGTCATGCGTCTTAACAAGGAAACCGAATACATAAACTGAAGTTGGGCAGATGGCTAATAATGCTGTTTGCACAAGACAGTGAGGCAATGTATGTTGAGTGACGCTCCCGTATACCTGCGGGGATCTTGCTACGCCATCATTGGATATGCTTCTCATCGCTAGCGTATCACTCAACAAACCAGTTGTTCGCTACAGTCTATTCGTGATGAATACTGACGCAGCAATTATTTAAGCCATTCAAGACTATCGTAACGAAAGGATGGGTAACCTTGACTTCTAACACACTTTCACAAAGAATACGTCAACATCAATATCTGCGTGATTTACGAAATAAATTACTCCACCTTCATAAGATGTTGCTGGATACAGAACGCATTGCCTACGAACAAGTTAGTGGACGAGTATCAAGCGGAGAACTACTTCAGCTAGTTATCGCTCATGAACAATTTGCTTGGCTACATCGCATTTCCGAGATGGTTGTGCAAGTTGACGAAATGCTCGAAGCAGATGAACCGATAGCAATAGAGGATTTTGAAAAGTTGATTGCTGATGTCCGCACGTTGATTATACCGTTAGAGACGGGCAATACCTTCGAGAGAAAGTATTACAACGCTCTCCAGCGCGAACCTGCTGCTGTGTTGGCACATGCGGAAATATCAAGATTTCTCACGTCTAAGGTTTAAGGTAGCCTTGTGAAGGCGACATGGCAAGACTTGGGGCTTAAGCCCCAAGTTCTGGAATAACCTCTTATATCAATCATGTCTGTTTGATTGCTTATTAAACCCGAAGAACCCCACCCCGCCAAAGCTATGCTTTGTCTCCCCTCCCCGCTTGCGGGGAGGGGTGTAATGACTGTGGTTAATAACTATAGAACTCTTGCAAAAGTGTTTTGTGGTATGATTAAAGGTTTGGCAATTTGCAATTAGGACTTTGAGGAACAGTGAAAATAGAGAACGCCAAACAGCTTACTGCAAAAAAATTTAAGCGAATCACTGGAGTGAGCCGTAAAACCTTTGAATTAATGGTTGATGTAGTTAAAGCTGATGCTCAAAAAAAGAAGAAGCCTGGTCGCCGTCCTAAATTAACTATGTTGAACACGTAAATCGTCGTCTAAAGATATTTAAAATTTTGTCTGATAGATATCGAAACCGTCACCGACGTTTTGGCTTAAGGTCGAATTTAATTGCGGGAATTTATAATCACGAATTAGCACTATAAATTGAATAAAAAAATCGAATTAACCAATAGTTTCAGTATTAATCAATAACTGAAATGATGTTTGCTGTCATCTTCTTAATTAGCGTAGGCGCAGCCCGCCGTAGGCATCGCTAGATAATACTTGCTAGAAGAAAGTGATAGCCTCTTACTATTTCAATGTTCCAAAATTTAAAATATAACAACCCTTAATTATACCATAAAATATTTATGCAAGAGTTCTACTCATTACTTATTTAATTAATGAGATGTGGTGAGAAATCCAGGAACAAACAAATGCTGTCGCTCAACCTGACTTTTGACGGGATGTGGAAAAGGGGATAGACTTTTGCAAGAGGTCTAGCGATGCCGAACCTTTGTATATCGAAGCTTTGGAAATTGCTGAACAACGGCTGGGGGCAAATCATCCCAATACAATAACCTACCGTGAAAATCTGGAATACTTGCGGCGGAATCGTCAGCCTTGATTCAGGAGAATGGTTGCTTTTGTCTGCCGTTGGTTTCAGTAATTTAGGTAATCTGCACCGGCTGCATTACCCGCCTGGGATTCAAATTTTAGTCTAATAAGTAGGCAACATAATTAATTACACAATGTCATTGCAAATGCAGTGAAGCAAAATAATGCGATCGCAACGCCTAGAACTACTTCTCTACGATATGATCTGCGAAGGGTGCGATCGCAATGACTGTAAATCTTTTTGTTTGTCTACTTAATGAGCCTTTTAGCTCCATTAATGAGCCTCTGAACTCCATTAATGAGCCTTTGAACTTCATTACAGCATCTACGGCTATTATGAGGTACAGTAGCAGCAACTAGCAAACCAGTTTCTTAAATGTTGAGGATTTATTAAGTCGAGTGCAACTGAGATTAATTTATCAACCATTTCCGTTGTAGTTGGAGCAAAACTGCGTAAAAAAGATTTAAGTTGTGACCACCATAATTCAATTGGATTAAAATCAGGGGAGTATGAGGATAAACAAATAACTTTCGCACCTACAGCTTCAATCATTGGCACAATTGAATCTAATTTAGGCGCGGATAAATTATCCATTACTACCACTGCTCCTGCCCATAAATGCGGCACTAAAAATTTCTCAATAAATAATTCAAATGCAATGCCATCCATTGAACCATTCATTGTCATTAATGCAACTACTTTTTTAATACTAATTGCTCCAATCACTGTAACTTTTGAGCCTCTATAGAAGGGGTTAAAAGAGTAAGCTTTTGTTCCCATTTGTGAACGGGCATGAGTCCTCGTTAACCCAAATAGGACACCAGTTTCATCCAAAAATACTAAATTTTCTGGCTCTATATGTTTGATCTTTTCCCAATAATCTAGTCTTAAATTCAAGACTCTCTCAGTAAGAGCTTGGGTACTCCGCTTTGTTTTTTTTCCGGTTTAATCCTAATTTCTGTAACGCACGACACATTGCACTTTGACCTACCCAATTGCCAGTCTTGTCTGCAAATAATTCACACAACTCTATCAATGTTGCATCTGGATATGATTCAACTAATTCTCTCAACTCTGTGTCAGCATTTGTTAAATGACTAAATTGTGGCTTTCCTCGCGGTTTAGATTGTAAATTTCCTTCAACTTTTTGTTGTTTTACAAGCTTTTGTACTAAACTTTTTGAGACTGAAAAAATGTTAGCCACTTTCCTGATTGAAATGTTTTTCTCAAGATGTGCTGCAACTATTTTTTCTCGAAGATCAACAGAGTAGGACTTCATTTAAAAGTATTTATATTTTAATCTACTGTACCTCATAATAGACGTAAGTGCTGTAAAGAGTCTTTTAGCTCCATTTACTGATCATCTGCGGAAACATAAGTCAATTGCGATCGCACCGTGGCAATCTCAAACTTTACCATTGCGATCGCAACACCTGCTGTTTAGATTTATTTCCCTTATCTCCGTTGTTTAACTGCATAGCCGTAAGGCAAAGCCCAGTTCGGTTCTTCATCCAAATGGGAACGCGCATGAATTGACCAATATGGATCGCGGAGCATTTCTCTACCGATGAGAACTAAATCCGCACATCCACGAGTAATTACTTGGTTGGCATACTCAGCCTCCTTTATCATCCCCACAGCCCCTGTCCTAATCCCAGCCTCTTCTCGGATTTTGGCAGCAAAAGGCACTTGATAACCTGTCTGCACGGGAATCCTGGCATGAGGGACTAAGCCTCCTGTGGAAACGTCGATTAAATCAACGCCTAATTCCTTTAATTCGCGGGATAATATAACTGACTGCTTGAGATCCCAACCTCCCTCTACCCAGTCGGTAGCAGAGAGGCGCACAAAAAGCGGCATCCCGGTTGGCAGAATCTCCCGGATTCGTCTTGTAACCTCCAGTAACAAACGCATTCGGTTTTCTAACGAACCTCCGTAACGATCTGTTCGTTGATTACTTAGCGGCGAAAGAAAGGAATGCAGTAGATATCCATGAGCCGCGTGGATTTCGATAATCTGAAAGCCCGCTTGAACGGCACGCTGGGTTGTAGCAACGAAGGCTTCAACCACCTCTTCAATCCCAGCCTCATCGAGGTCTATGGGAACGGGGCCGCCCTCTTGAAACGGAATTGGGCTTGGGCCGACTACAGTCCAACCGCCTTCTTCAGGTGTTAACGGTGTACCACCCAGCCAAGGAACATTGCAACTCGCCTTCCGGCCAGCATGGGCTAATTGAATCCCTGCGATCGCTCCTTGCTCACGAAGGAAGCGGACAATACGAGCTAGTGGCTCGATGTGCATGTCGTCCCAAAGACCAAGATCGCCAGGGGTGATTCGCCCTTGGGCTGTCACGGCTGTAGCTTCCACTACAATCAGATGAGTGCCTCCAGTAGCCCGACTCCCCAAATGGACAAAATGCCAATCATTTGCCAATCCATTCTCTGCCGAATATTGACACATTGGTGACATTGCGATGCGATCGGGCAGGGTGATATCTCGAATTTTCAGTGGACTAAACAAGTCCACTTCCGGTACATCCGAGTCGTGCAGACTTGTTGATTGACAACCGGGAGAATCTATGAATTCTAATTCGGTCTGGGCTGGAGATGATGGCAAGGTATTTAGATTCTCTGTAGTCATGCTGTTACTTTTCCATGCTTTTTGCTAGCTCGTCAAAATCAATTCTAGATAAGGAGTTTCAGATATTGGGTGTCTAATTTTTTGTGACTTCCCAAACGATTTTTAACTAATTCCCATAATTCCCCATCCCTCTATAGTGTAGAGATGTAAAAAACTTCCAAATAAAAAAACATCCCATTGCAAGCAGACAAAGTAAAATTTTCCCCTGCCCCCTGCTCCCTCATAGTCCTGCAAACCACTCATAACCCTGATCCTCCCAATAGCCTTTACGAGGTAACAAATTGCTGACGAATGTAATTTGAGTTACCCACTTACTTTGCTTGTAGCCCAGTTTAATTGGGGATGCTAGGCGTATGGGC
>NZ_DASQZC010000542.1:0-1557 GCF_035638895.1 Nostoc sp.
ATTATGTTTGCGGTTTGTTTGCAATTATTGTGGTTTCATTTGCAGTTATTGTGGTTTTGAGACCCCTCTTATTTGCAAATAATGTGGTTTCAAAAATGGCTTGTTTGCAGTTTTAACGATTTATGTTTGCAGTTCGCTACATATAGCCCGGACACTAGAAAATAAGGGATTAAAAATTTCTCGAACAATTATTAAAGGAAAAATTTTAGAAATGTACCCAAACACTGATGATTGGCTCTCTGATGATGCGCGATTAGATGTAATTAGAGCGCTGGAAAAGCAACATGTATGAATAAAATAGTGTCAAAAAAACCAGAGCAAATATAACTCTGGTTATATGTATTATTTTAATATTTTATTAATCACCTGTTAGCATTAATGCGTTAGCCCGACAGGTAAACCACATTTCATCAGTTGTATTTACTGCCCTGTTATTTTGATGGAAAGGATAGGACATATCCATTTCAATTAACTGATTGTCTTCATTTATTTCCATTAAATACCTAGTAATTTTTGTTATTTCTAAATTTATTAAAGCCCCGCGAGGGGTAGAAATAGTTAAAAATTCATGTTGATTTAATCGATTATTAGTATTTAAATAAGCAGTTCTAGAGCCTTCTTCACCAAAGAAAAGTCTACCTATCCCTGGATCTATTTGGTCTAAGTTCACAATTATTTCGTAATGATATTTAGCCATCTTTATTTTTTTAGTCTACTACTAACAGTTAAAAATCAGCCTAATAATCAAACTTAATAGGCTGATTACCAAAATGATTATAAATGTTTTTTGGTGTTAGCCAATCAGGGATTGTTACCTTTTTATCTACTTCTGCATCCCCCTCGGAGTTATTCAAACCGTTAATCACTGCCACATTAAGAGGAACTTTACCATCGGCTGTTTTACGGTCAATCTGAATAGTTCCCCTAGCTGTAGCGAACTGCAAACATAAATCGTTAAAACTGCAAACAAGCCATTTTTGAAACCACATTATTTGCAAATAAGAGGGGTCTCAAAACCACAATAATTGCAAATGAAATTGCAAACATAATTTTCAAACTGCAAACAAGGGTTTTCAAACCACATTAACTGCAAATAAGCCGTAAACCTTACTGGAACTGGCTTAGGGGATTTATTGCCTAAAAAGTGTCCAATTTATACGATCCAATTAGCCAAACACTTATGCCCGAACGTTGTGGTTTAATCTGAACGGTATCCGTCCAATTTAATTATGAATTAGGTTTTTGGGAGTAAGTACTACTAACCTGCTTCTTTCTCTTGGTAAAGACTCTTAAGTTTAGACTGGAGTAATGGTGAATTTTCTTTAATTTGGACAGTTTCATCCCAAGAGTCCCAAAAAAGCTAAAATCCATACTGGCTAAAGATTACAGCCTATTTGCAGTTAATGTGGTTTCAAAATTATGTTTGCGGTTTGTTTGCAATTATTGTGGTTTCATTTGCAGTTATTGTGGTTTTGAGACCCCTCTTATTTGCAAATAATGTGGTTTCAAAAATGGCTTGTTTGCAGTTTTAACGATTTATGTTTGCAGTTCGCTACA
>NZ_DASQZC010000543.1:0-2163 GCF_035638895.1 Nostoc sp.
ATCACCAAACAAATTGCCTGTGACAATAGTATCGAACTGCTTGGGAGCGCGTACTAACTGCATAGCAGCATTATCTACATATAAATGAGAGAGTTCGATATCTGGATATTCTTGTGAAAGTTGGGTGATGCGATCGCGCCACAACTGAGATACTTCTAATACGTTCGCTTTATCCACCGAACAAAGTTTACCACCGCGTTTTTTTGCCGCTTCAAACGCCACCCGCCCAATACGTTCGATTTCCGACTCAGTGTAAACCATTGTATTTACACCGCGTTTTTCACCAGTTTCTGTAGCAAAAATTCCTTTAGGTTTACCGAAGTAAATCCCACCAGTGAGTTCACGCACCACCATAATATCCACGCCTTCCACAACTTCACGTTTCAAAGTCGAGGCGTCGATTAGCTGGGGCAAAATTTTCGCTGGGCGCAAATTGGCAAATAATCCTAAACCTGCACGTAGCCCTAACAAACCCGCTTCTGGGCGTAAATTGGATGGCAGAGAATCCCACTTATAGCCACCAATGGCAGCAAGTAACACAGCATCACTGTTACGGCAAGTCTCTAGAGTGGCAGACGGTAGGGGTTCACCTGTCGCATCAATTGCTGCACCACCGATGAGAGCTTCTTGAAATTCAAACTTCAGATCAAATTGCTTCCCTACGACTTTCAGCACATCTACCGCCACTGCCATAATTTCAGGGCCGATGCCATCGCCGGGGAGTAGAGTAATGCGGTAGTTCTGGGTCATAGCTGATTATTACTAAGTAAATGCTTACAGATCAAATATCATACCTAGCAAAATGTACCTATGGAGTTTTTAATTTATTTATATGATCTCCCTTGAATTTGTAAGGCAGACAATATGCTTACCCCACAACAAACCATTTATATTCGTCCAAAAATTTTCAGATATTCTCCGATAACACTTTGCTTTTTTGCTGCATAGCACACCAAAAATTAAAAAAAAGTATTCATACGAGATTTTTATTTAATTTATTGTATGTTTATTGTGTTTAATAATTCACAAACAAAAAAATTATGGATTTCAGACAAATTAGCGTAGTTGCTAGCCAACTTTTAACTCAGTTTGGGCTGAAAGTTTTAGGTGCGATCGCTCTGTGGCTAATTGCTCAACGCTTGATTGATTTTGGATTGAGGCTAGCCCGACGTGCTTTCCGAAACCAACACGTTGATCCGACACTCATTAACTATCTTTTGAATATCATTGGCGTTACGTTGAGAATTGTTCTAGTTGTAGCAATTCTCGGCTTCTTTGGGGTTGAAACAACTTCTTTTGCTGCATTGCTAGCAGGAGCAGGTATTGCAATTGGTGCAGCATGGGGGGGACTACTAGCAAACTTTGCAGCCGGAGCATTTTTAATCGTTTTTCGACCATTCAAAGTTGGTGATTTCATTACGACAGCAGGTGTCACAGGTACTGTTACAGAACTTGGGCTATTCACAACTAGCATTAATACACCTGATAACGTATTGACGATTGTTGCCAATAATAAAATCTTTGCTGACAATATCCAGAATTATTCTGCCAATCCTTATCGACGGGTTGATTTAGTAGCTCAACTCCATCACGATGTAAAACATAACGAAGCGATCGCACTTTTAAATGCGAAGATTAGCCAAATTCCTAATGTTCTCCAAAATCCAGCACCGGATGTAGAAATTCAGACTTTCAATTTTGCAGGGCCTGTACTAGCAGTACGTCCCTATTGCAATAATGACCATTACTGGCAAGTTTACTTCGACACTAATAAAGTTATTCGTGAAACCTTTAGCGAAGCTGGGTATCCAGTTCCAGAATACCGTTATACAGTTAGCGGTTCATCTGGTAATGGCATTAATAACGCCATCCCACCACTGTCGGAAATAACTTGATAGTAGAGTAAAAAATCAAGGTTTCATTTGTAAATATTTTCTAAATAGCAGAATAAGAATTAATAAGTAGGTAAGGCATCAGCTTTACCTACTTTTTTATGTCGCTAATTTCTTTACAGTCAGTTTCAATTTCCGAAACCAGCCTGACAAAAGTTGTAGAAAAAGGTTAGGTTAACTGTTAATCACAAGCCGCACCCCAGCAGCGATGGTAAAAGAATTAGCAATTTGCACCCGTGGACTAACTAAGCAATTCGACCGACACGTTGCT
>NZ_DASQZC010000544.1:0-2178 GCF_035638895.1 Nostoc sp.
ATTGTTGAAAACCGATGAGGATCAAGAACTTAAAGCGATCGCAGCTACAGCACTGGGGCAAATGGGTAGTGTTGCGATTACTTCACTAACTGAACTTCTAGCAGATGAAGATACAAGGCTTTTAGCAGTGCGATCGCTTTCTTGCATTCCCCAAACAGAAACCATCACACCGCTATTAAGTGTAGTACAAGATCCACAAGCAACAATCCGCACGGCTGCAATTGAAGCCCTCAGCAGCTTTCATGACGAACGTGTGCCGCCAGTATTGTTAAACGCTTTAGATGATATAGCCGCCACGGTTAGGCGTGCAGCAATACTTGGTTTAGGTTTTCGCCCTGACTCACGGGAAGCATTAGATTTGGTGAAGAGATTACAACCTAAGCTTTACGACTTTAATATTGATGTTTGTTGTGCAGCCGCAGTTTCCCTTTCTCGAATGGGTTGTGATCAGGCAGCTCAGGAATTATTTAAGCTGCTAATATCACCCCATACACCGCTACCACTGCAATTAGAAACCATCCGCGCTTTAAGTTGGCTGGGGACGTTATCTAGTTTGGAATATTTACAAACAGCATTTCATCAAATCACTTCAGAGACACTTTGGCAAGAAATTGTTACAGTTTTGGGGCGAGTGCAAAAGCCGCAAACTACACTAGCCGTAGAAATATTATTGCAAATACTGCAATCGCAGCATCCAGCCACAAAGATTGCCAGTGTTACAAGTGCGATCGCTTTATCTTTAGGGCAGTTAAGCGAAATGCAAGCTATTGAACCATTGATTTCGCTTCTAGCTGATCCTAATGCATCGGTGAGACTACATGCGATCGCAGCATTAAAAAATTTGGATAGGGAAGCCACATATCAACAATTGCAGCAGTTAGCCAATAACCCTGAACTCACACCAGATTTACAACAAGGAATAGCGATCGCTTTGGCTGAGTGGTGAATTTATCTTCAAATCAAAAATTTTTCGTACTACTGACAGATGTTTTTAATACTGTGTTTTGTGGCATTCTTCCTGCTTGATTCCTAACTTAAAATACTAGAGGCTCAAAATGTCTAACACTCAAAATATGACAAAGGAACAACTTCTCAAAACAATTGAGAGGTTAGAAAATAATCCAAATGATAGAGTTGGAACTCTCGCTGATGTCGGAATTACAGTATTAGGTGCTGCTGGGGCTGGAGCAGCAGCAGCAGTTTTAGGAACAACAACAGCTTCCATACCAATTCTCACAGCAATAACAGGTGTAGGTTTGGACAACTCTTAGTTGTTGCACACACCGATCGAGGAGACAAAGTACGAATTATCAGCGCTCGAAAAGCCACCCGTCAGGAGAAAAGGTTTTATGAAGAAAGAAATTGAGAATGAAATGGAAGACGAATTACGTTCTGAGTACGATTTTGCTCAAATGGAGGGAGGCACCAGAGGCAAGTATATTGAGCGGTATCGTCAGGGAACAAATTTAGTACTTTTAGATCCCGATGTTGCCCAAGCTTTTCCTAATGATAAGACAGTGAATGACGCATTGAGGTTGTTAATTCAAGTTGCCCAACGCCAGCAGCCTAACACTGTGGTGCAGCAGACAGAATAGAAATAGTCAATATTAAGTCGTAATTAGTAGATATAAATATGACGATCGCAGCCGTATCTGTAAGTTGCACAAAAACTTGTGTTACTGACACCTGATAATCTGTTGCATAATGTGATGGCTTAAAAATCTTATCTAAAAATTCATATATTTCAGCAAAAAATAGTCAAGTCTTTTTTGGGGATATTTTCCCAAAAATTCCGTGCAAAGCGGATACTTGATGACAAAGGCGGTAAAACCTGGTTTATACAATGTAAATCAGATAAAAAATACTGTAACAAACTATACTAAATTGCTGATAAAAAACCGTTAACTTAATGAAACTGATAAATGTAATTCAGGCTACATAAAAATGCGCCTAGAGCAGTTGCAAGCCTTTCTGGCGATCGCACAAACCGGCAGCTTTCAACAAGCAGCGCGAACATCTGGTGTTACCCAATCGACAATTAGTCGCCAAATCCAGGCATTGGAAGCAGATTTGGGTATAGAACTGTTTCACAGAACTAATCATGCAAAATTAACGCTGGGAGGTGAATGTTTACTACCCCGTGCCCGGAAAATTTGCCAAGAATGGCAGACAGCTACA
>NZ_DASQZC010000545.1:0-8132 GCF_035638895.1 Nostoc sp.
TGAAGCTCATCTTAATCCCTGTGTTGAAACAATCAAAATAAGCAAAATGAACACAAACGCCAAGATTGATTCATCATCCGTTATTCTTGTCAGTGGTGGCGGCAGAGGAGTGACAGCACAATGTGTTATCCAACTAGCGAAAGAATATCAGTGCAAATTTATCTTACTAGGTCGCTCCAAACTTACCAAAACTGAACCAGAATGGGCTAAAAATTGCTTCGATGAAGCTGAGTTAAAAAAGCGAATTATGCAGGATTTAATTGCCCAAGGTGAAAAACCTACACCGGTAAAAGTCAAACAAGCATTCAATCATTTATTAGCTCAACGAGAGATTGCAACAACAATCTCCACCATTCAGCAAACTGGAGTGCAAGTAGAATATCTCAGCGTAGACATTACTAATAATTCTGCTTTACAGACAGAGTTAGCACCAGTAGTTCAGCGTTTAGGGCGAATTACAGGAATTATTCATGGGGCTGGAAATTTAGCAGATAAATTAATTGAAAATAAAACAGAGGAGGATTTTGATACCGTTTACACTACCAAAATAGAAGGTTTAGAAAGCTTACTTAGTTGTGTAGACGCTAGTCAATTAGATTGTATCGTTTTGTTTTCCTCATTTGTTGCTTTTTACGGTAATCCAGGTCAATCAGATTACGCACTAGCTAATGAAATACTTAATAAAACAGCCTACCTACTCCAGCGTAAATATCCTTCCTGTCGCGTAGTTTCTATAGGTTGGGGGCCTTGGGATGGTGGTATGGTTACGCCACAATTAAAGAAAGTATTCGCTCAACAAGATATAGAACTAATTCCTTTAGAAGTTGGTGCCCAGATATTAGTTGATGAATTGAAGTCTGCTCATAATGGAATTGCCCAAACTCTGGTAATGAGTAACCCAATTGTCGCCCAACCTAAGCAGCTAAATTCTGAATCACAGTCCTTTCGTGTGTCTCGTCAATTAAAATTAACAGCTAACCCTTTTGTATACGATCACGTAATTGGCGGTAATCCAGTTTTGCCAGCTATGTGTAGCATTGCGTGGATTGCTAATACTTGTGAGCAACTTTATCCAGGTTACAAATTCTTTAGTTGTAACAATTACAAAGTTCTCAAAGGAATTGTTTTTGATAAAACGCTGGCAAGAGAATACTTTTTAGATTTAAAAGAAATCAGTAAAACTGATACTGGAGAAATAGATTTTGAAGTACTGCTATGGAGTGAAAGTGCTAAAGCTATACCTCATTATCATTACAGTACTCAAATAAAAATTGTGCAGCAGATTCCCTCATCTGATACTTATGAATATTTTAATAAAAGTCAAGATCCGGCAACTTTGAGGCTATTACCTTATGAAAATGGCGTATTATTTCATGGGTCAAGTTTTAAGGGATTAAAGCGGATTCTCAATATTACTCCTGAAAAACTGACTGCTCAATGTTGCTTAGATAAGGTTGAAATCAAAAAACAAGGTCAATTTCCTTTGCAAACATTTAATCCCTATACGGGAGATATTTTATTTCAGTGTTTAGTAGTTTTGGTGAGGCACTTTGATGATTTAGCTAGCTTGCCTTTACAAGTACAAAGGTTAGAGCAGTTTAAACCCATTCCCTTCGATGAAGAATTTTATGTTTCTGTAGAAGTTATCTCAAAAAGTGAAACAAATATTTTTGCTAATATTACAGCACACGACGCTCAAGGCCAAATCTATGTTTGCATCTCACAAATGCAGGTAACTGCAAGCGCTCGGCTAAACCTTCTATTTTTACAGAATTCTTGTTTAGCAATAGAGAATTAAGTACTTGTAATTTACTATAACCTTGCGTACATATTAGTAAATATAAAAAATGACAATAAAACTAGCAATTGTAGGCATAGAAGCATTTTTTGGTACGTGTCATGGATTGGATAAATTTGAGCGTAGTATTTACGATGCGACCCAGTATTTTATTCCTATTCCTCCTATACGCTGTCAAGGTATACAGCCAAAGCTGCCAACAGTGGAAGAGGAGGACTCTTATAACAATCAAGCATTGTTGGGAGCTTATATTCAAGATTTTGAAATCGATGCGTTTCATTTCAAAATCCCGCCCAACGACATAGACAAACACGACCCTAAGCAATTGTTAATGCTAAAGGTGATTGATCAAGCTTTAAAAGATGCAAAGTTAGATCAAAAGCAAAAAAAACTGCAAAATGTGGCTATTGTTGCTGTCATTAACGAAAACCAAGTTAATAAACTTGATAGAAAGTTAGTTGAAACTGGAGATAATGACAACATTTCTAGTGAAAAAATAAATACTGTTTTCCAAAAAATTTCTACTTTATGGAATACTTCAGGGCCTAACTTTGTTGTCAATGCTAAAGAGAATTCCGTTTTTGAGGCGCTAGAAACAGCAAAAACGTTGCTTACTGTCGGCCCAGTAGATTGTGTGGTGGTGAGCGCTGTGAATTTTGCTGGTGTTGATTGTGTGATGTCTGGTAAACCAACCCTCAGTTATGATTGTAATGCCAGTGGCTCAATAGTAGGTGAAGGAGCCGGAGCTATAGTTTTAAAGCGATATGAAAAAGCCAAACACGATCGCGATCGCATTTATGCAGTAATTGACACAGTTAGTCACTTATATGAAAGTTCAACTAACGCAGCTGAATCAGTTAAACAATCTTGCCATAAAGCTTTTGCCAAAGCCAGAGTTAGCCCCGCAGACATCGGCTACCTAGAAGTGTTTGCTAGTGGAAATGAACAGCAGGATCGTGCAGAAATCCAGGGTTTAATCCAAGCTTATCAAGTTCCTAACTCCGAATTGAGTTGTGCGATCGGCAGTGTCAAGGCTAACATTGGGCACACTTATATTGCCTCTGGAATCGCCAGCTTAATTAAAACTGCTCTTTGCCTACACAACCGTTACATTCCCGCAACACCGCAGTGGACTAGCCCGAAAAACCCCGAAATTTTGCAGGACAGTCCTTTTTATGTCCCTACTGAATCTAGACCTTGGTTTTTAAATTCAGCACAAACAACAAGAGTCGCTGCTATAAATAGCCTAGCTAGCGACGGAACTTATGTACACATAATTTTATCAGAAGACTCCAGTTCACAAGATCGCAACCATAGGTGCTTAGAACAAACTCCCTTCTATCTTTTCCCGATCGCTGCTAATAACCAATCTGGATTACTAGAGCAACTGGAGACATTAGAACAGATAATTAAAAATAGTTCCTCTTTGTCTACCGTTGCTAATCAGACCTTTGCCACTTTTCAAAATAACCCACAAGCGATTTATGCTTTAGCGATCGTCGGACAAAACCAAGACGAATTGCTCCGCGAAATCCAGCGCGGACGTAAGGGTATCCCCAGTGCCTTTGCTGGAGGTAAAGATTGGAAAAGCCCATCAGGCAGCTATTTCACCGCCAAGCCCCAAGGTAAACAGGGTCATATCGCTTTTATCTACCCAGGTGCCTTTAATTCCTACATTGGCATGGGGCGGAAACTTTTCTACTTATTTCCCAAAACTTTTGAACGCGCCACCAGTTTCGTTTCTCAACCTAACCTATTTTTTCGTGAGAAATTACTCTATCCCAGAAGTCTCAATCAAATATCTAAAAGGCAATTAGAAGATTTAGACGCAAAATTGCTCAATGATCCCCTATCAATGCAAGTTTCTGGAACAGGTTTTTCAGTGCTGTTAACACACATCTTGAGAGATTATTTCCAAATCCAGCCTCAAGCCGCCTTTGGTTACAGTATGGGCGAAAGCACCATGTTGTATTCCTTAAATGTTTGGACTAACGGCGACAATGTTCACAAATTTGTTCATTCATCAGAATTGTTTCAAACACGCTTAGTAGGTGCGAAAAAAACAGTCAGAGATTATTGGGACTTACCGGAAAATGCACATGAAGAGGAAGCTGTATGGCATAGTTATGTTCTCATGGCTCCACTATCTAGTGTTGTCTCTCGCCTAAAACAGGAAACTCAAGTTTATTTGACAAATATTAACACCCCTACAGAAGTTGTCATAGCTGGAGAACCCCAAGCCTGTCAGAGAGCGATCGCAGATTTAAATTGCGATGCGTTCCGCGCACCTGCTGACTTGGTACTCCATTGTGAGCCGATGGCTGGGGAATATGATGAGCTAATTAAACTTAACAGCTCACCGACTCAAAACGTCTCAGGGATTAATTTTTATTCTTCAGCTAATTATGATTTAATGCCCCTTGATAGGGAATCTCTGGCTCATCGTGTTAGTCAAGGATTTTGTCAGCGCGTTGATTTTCCGCGACTGGTTAACCAGGTTTACGAAGATGGAGCTAGGATATTCATTGAAGTTGGCCCTGGTAATACCTGTTCTCGATGGATTGCTGATAATCTCCAACAAAAAGAACACGTTACTATATCCATTAATCGTAGAGGAGCCGATGATTATACTGCTATTGTTAAAGCTTTGGCACAGCTTTTAAGTCATCGCGCCCCTGTGGATTTGTCACCACTCTACTCTACAACCGCAGAAAGTAGCAATCAAAAGAAGTCTTTTCTAAAAAAAATCAGCTTAGAAAAGTATCCACTGATGGCTCCAAGTTTGAGCGACAGCAACAACGAAAACGGTGAAAATTTAGATTCAATCAGCTTGTCTAAAAGTACTGCTTCTATCTCTAAAAAGTCTGCCGACGTTATTTTTGATGAGGCTGATGTACTTGAGTTTGCCCAAGGACAGGTTTCAAAAGTATTGGGTAAAGATTATGAAATAATTGACCCCTATCCTAGACGAGTCAGACTTCCCAATCCTCCTTATCTGTTTATCAACCGTGTAAACAAAATTGAAGGTATCAGAGGTGAGTATGGTTCTGGTTTTATCCAAACTGAATACGATCTGCCTGCTGATGCTTGGTTCGCTGTAGATGGTCAAATTCCTATAGGAATATATGAAGAAGCAGGGCAGGGTTTCCTACTTTTACTTGGTTACTTGGGAACTGATTTTGATAATCAAGGACAGAGGTCATTTCGCTTACTAGATTTAACTGCTACATTTCTCAGTTACCAGCCAGAAAATATCAAAACCATGCGTTACGACGTTAAAATAAACTCTGCTGTAAAAACTGCATCAAACTTGGTCGTTTTTTTTAGTGGCGAGTGTTTTCTTAACGACAAATTATTTCTGAAAATTTCTGGAGGTTGTGCAGGATTATTTTCTGACGAGGAATTAGACCAAGGACAAGGTATTATTTTTACCGAGCGAGACGAGAAAGAAAGAAGCCAGATTCAGAAACAGCATTTTCAACCGTTACTATCGTGTCAAAAATCTACTTTTCACCGCCAAGACTTAGTTCACTTAACCCAAGGAAATATTGCTGCTTGCTTCGGCAGTAATTATCAACAAAATGGCTTGAATCCATCACTACGATTACCGTCAGAGAAGCTGTTGATGTTTGATCAAGTGTTGTCTGTAGATCCTCAAGGAGGAGCTGCGGGATTAGGTTTAGTTACTGCTACAAAAACTGTAGAGCCAAGTGACTGGTATTTTCTCTGTCACTTTAAAAATGACCCGACTATGCCCGGTAGTCTCATGGTTGAAGGTAGCTCTCAACTTCTGCAATTTTATATGCTGTTTTTGGGATTACAGAGTTGCACTAAAAATGCCAGATTTCAGGCTATTACTCAACGTCCACAAATAGTACGTTTTCGCGGACAAGTTACGCCAGCTTTTGGCACTTTAACCTATCGAATAGAAGTGATAGAAATGGGGCGATCGCCTCAGCCTTTTGCTATAGCTAATGTCGAAATTATCTATGGTAACAAAATAATTGCTTATATCAAAAACTTGGGACTTCAGTTATCTGAAAAGCCTAAAAATACATAACTAAAATTAATTTAGTTACATGAAAAACATAAACTTTGTTGTAATCCGAGGTTTTTCAAAATGTTAGGAAATGGAAATAAACCAAAAGATGCTTCCACAACTTTATTAGAAGGTCACAACGTGACAAGTTCTCTCAATAATATGAACAAAGCTAGGAAAAGTGATTTAGATTCAATTGCCTTTGAGGAAATGGAAATCAAATCTCGGCTGTTGAATTTACACCAACCTTGTTATGTTATCCAAGACCAGAATCGGGTTGGTATCGCCAACCAAGGTAATTTTTCTGACTCTAATAACAATCAAAGTGAAAAATTAGAGACTTTGATGGTTGCGCCGCCACTAACGCCGCAACAATTAGGCGATCGCGACTTCCTCGCTTTTCACGGTGTAAAATATGCATATATGGCTGGTGCAATGGCAGGTGGCATTGCTTCCGTAGAGCTAGTAATTGCTTTAGGAAAAGCAGGCATTTTGGGGAGTTTTGGTGCGGCTGGTTTGGTTCCTTCCCGCATTGAAGCAGCTATTAACCACATTCAGCAAGCCCTTCCCCAAGGCCCTTACGCCTTTAACCTGATTCACAGTCCCAGCGAAGAAGCCTTAGAGCGCCACGCTGTAGATTTATATCTCAAACACGGTATTAGAACTGTAGAAGCTTCAGCATTTTTGGATTTGACCCCCCATATCGTCTATTATCGAGCTGCGGGGCTAAGTTTGAATGCGAGCGGTCAAATCGAAGTTAAAAATAAAATCATCGCTAAAATTTCTCGTCAAGAAGTGGCGACAAAATTTTTACAGCCAGCCCCAAGAAAAATTCTTCAGCAGCTGGTTGAACAACAACTGATCACAGAATTACAAGCTACTCTAGCAGAAAAAGTTCCGATGGCTGATGATATTACCACAGAAGCAGATTCAGGTGGACATACAGATAATCGTCCTTTGGTTTGTCTTCTACCCGCCATCCTCGTTCTTCGAGATCAGATACAGCAAAAGTACTGCTATGACAAACAGGTAAGAATCGGTGCAGCAGGGGGTATTGCAACACCTGAATCCGCATTAGCTGCCTTTATGATGGGGGCTAGTTATATAGTGACTGGTTCTATTAATCAATCTTGTGTTGAAGCTGGAAGTTCTGTGCATACAAAAAACTTGCTAGCTCAAGCTAGTATGGCAGATGTGATTATGGCTCCTTCTGCCGATATGTTTGAAATGGGGGTAAAAGTACAACTGCTCAAACACGGCACTCTTTTCCCAATGCGGGCGCAGAAATTGTATGACCTTTACAGAAGTTACAACTCAATTGATGAAATTCCACTTCAGGAAAGAAAAAAATTAGAAGAGCAAGTATTTGGCAGAAACCTCGAAGCTATTTGGCAGGATACGGTTGCTTTTTTCACTGAACGAGATCCAGAGCAAATTACTAGGGCAAACGATAACCCTAAGCGGAAAATGGCGCTAATTTTCCGTTGGTATTTGGGATTGTCCTCTCGCTGGTCTTCTTCTGGTGAAAAAGGGCGAGAAATGGATTATCAAATTTGGTGTGGCCCAGCTATAGGTGCTTTTAATGAATGGGTAAAAGAATCTTACTTGGCTGAACCAAATGCACGATATGTAGTTGACGTTGCTCACCACATTATGACCGGAGCAGCTTACCTATATCGATTACAAAGTTTGAAATTCCAGGGTTTGCAAATGCCAGCCCACTACCGTTATTATCGTCCAATTCCTTTAAGTAGGCAGTAGGGAATCAGCTTTTTCCAGTTGAGGGTGAGTTTTTCATAACTCAAATAAAAGTCTTATATAAGTCAGTTGTCAGTTTCAGCTACAAGTTGAGTGCCTTACCTCCAAAGGAAATATCTCGTCCTTTATTTATAGCTGAAGGCAAGTTGTATTCTTTGGTGTTGGCTTTTGGCTTCGTTTGCTCGAACTTTGTCTATTGTCTAATTAAAAATACAAAGTTTTATCAAAATAGCATAATTTATGGATTTAGGACTGAAAACTTAAAAAGTGTTGCTAATCTTGGCTGAACGAGATAATTCAAAAATATTGACTTTTTTTCCAGAGTTAGCTAATGAAATTTTCTAGACAATACTGCATTATTTTTAGGGACGATTTCAGAAATTGATTGATTAATTCTAGCAAATTTATTTAAGTGAAGCTTAATTGTTTAACTTATGCAAATGCACCACCTTATGACTATTTCAAATTCTAGACATTTTGAAGTCACAGATATTCAAGATTGGTTGGTTAACCAGTTTGCCGAGCGGCTGGAAATTG
>NZ_DASQZC010000546.1:0-19762 GCF_035638895.1 Nostoc sp.
CTTGCGCGGACTAACAAATTAAAGTTTTTAAACCTGCGTTCCATAGGCAAGGAAACGCAGGTTTTGTTTGTGCAGATATGGTTTCTAACCGTCCATTTACAGCACTCGTAATTCGTAATTAGGAAGTTTAATCACGAGTTACAAAGCTTAAAATTACGAATTGTATTGATAGCGATCTTTTGGTGTCACCTAGTCAACTGATTTGACTTTGTAAACAAAAATTACTTTAATAACCGTTAAACCACCTAAATATTCTGATGAATATCTAAAATTGTCAAACGCCAGTTGCTACAACGGATAGCGAAGCGGTAGCGAGTCAGACGCTCCTGCGTCGCTAACGCTGCGCTATCGAGCGTCGGGAACCTCCGCAACGCACTGGCTCCCCTACGTATATTTCAGAAATCAAATATTAGTCCTATATTAGCCTTGGCGACTGGAAGTCGCGGCTACACAGACAAAACCCACACTTCGACAAGCTCAGTGAGCGCCTCCGTGGGTTAAAAACCTTTAATTTTCCTTAGTCCACGGAGGTGGACTTCGTTTGTGTAGTAGCGAATTCTATTCGCCTATTACTTCTTTTCACATAGTTATCACTGAGATTATCCTATAAAACAACACTTAGTTACAAAATTCTCTAATATTAAGTATTGCCTCTCCATGATCAGGAATCCAGGCTAGCCACTCATCTGCTGAAACCGGACACAACAAAAGTGCTTCGTCAAAACTAAAGGGGTTGGGAAGTTGCAAAAGCTTCACCCAAGTAGAAGCTCTTAACTGCTGCAAACCTTCCAGATTCTGCCTTCTTGGTTGCACTGCGAAATCTGGTCTACGAGAATCTAGTTTCATAGCTTTCTATTAGCCTTTACGAATGGGCTAATCCAAAATTAATTCTGTAACCTAGACTACAAAATAAATAATCCTTCTGAAAAGTATCTGTCTTATAAATTTACGTTGGCTGGGTGCAAGTGTTTGCTTATATTGCAGACCACAACAGCTATGGCACAACAGGTTGTAGACTGGCCACTAGATCGCATTCCCAACTAGAATATGTCATTTACTTCTATACCCTCGCTGCGTGAGCAACAACATCCCCTAATTCGTCAGCTAGCTGATTGTATTGAAGCAGCTTGGCATCAGCACCTGGATCTATCGCCCTACCATTTGCCTGATGAGTTGGGGTATGTGGAAGGTAGACTAGAAGGGGAAAAACTGACAATTGAAAATCGTTGCTATCAAACGCCCCAGTTTCGGAAAATGCACTTGGAACTGGCGAAAATCGGAAATATGCTAGATATTTTGCATTGCGTCATGTTTCCCCGTCCAGAATACAACCTGCCAATGTTTGGTTGCGATTTAGTTGGGGGTAGAGGGCAAATTAGTGCAGCGATCGCAGACCTTTCTCCTATCCAATTAGACCGTACCTTACCAGAATCTTATACTTCTGCGCTGACACAGCTAACAGTGCTCAACTTTTCCCAACCCCGTGAATTACCTGAATGGGGAGATATTTTTTCGGATTTTTGCATCTTTGTGCGCCCCGGTTCCCCAGAAGAAGAAACAATGTTTCTCTCGCGGGTGCGAGAATTTTTAGACATTCATTGCACCCAAGCGATCGCCTCACATCCTGTTTCACTTGAACAAGTCACACAAAATCTTGCCGGACAACACAACTACTGCACCAAACAGCAGCAAAACGATAAAACCCGTCGCGTACTAGAAAAAGCCTTTGGCGCAGCTTGGGCAGAAAATTACATGACCACAGTTCTATTCGATCTCCCTACTTAATCATCTCCCTCATCTCCCTCATCTGTAGGCTCTGTTACGTTTTCATGTAATGGATAAATGTAGAATTTATTCAACGAGACTTTAATGGAGTCCCAAAACAGTAACAGGGAGAATAGTAAGGTCTTTGAAGCGAATATTACAAAATGGTTTGTTGTCTTGGTAGGTAGTGCAAGCAACTAGAGAGAGCTAAGTCATTGACCAGAAAGTTAAGGAAACTCGAATGTTAGAAATACTCAAGTTGACAGATATTTTTTAGTTAATTAATCCTTGATTCACTAAGGAAGACTAACTTTTGTACCAAGATTGTATCGAGCAAAGGCAACAGTCTATTTTTAACGTTTCTTTTCAATTTTGTGACTAACTATAGCCGTAGTGAATGTAGCAGTATACCGCATCATACCAATTTAGGATTTTGTGTATAGAGACAATACATTGTATCTATACATTTAGATTCATACTGCTTGTGAATTTTGCTAACGTCTATTGCACTCATGTCTCAATAATACTCAGAGTTACTGAATAGCCAGCTACTATAGCGTTTCTAGGTTTAAATACAGACCTAACCCCCAGCCCCTTCCCTACAAGGGAAGGGGAGTAATATTCAAAGCTTTTCCCTATAAGGGAAGTGAAGTAATATTCAAAGCCTCTCTCCTAAAAGGAGAGAGGTTTGGAGAGAGGTCAAACTGTATTGCATACAAACGAGAAAAACACCATTTTGCAAAGCCATAGTGTTGAACGTTCATCACGCGATGGATTTTAAGCCATACCCAGCTTTAAACCACAGTTATTTGTCCTAAGCGGCTGGCTGTTGATTAAAAACCCTTTTATTTTTACTTCCATCAGCACAATTCAGGTAAATGGGCAACATACTATGTCAAGGGTGACTGAAAAACCAAAGCCAAGTGAGCAGGCATTTAATCAAGAACAACCTAAGATTTGGTGGGGCATCGCTGTAGCCGTGCCAATAGTAATCGCTGCTGGGATACTAGGTACAGCTAAAATCGAGCAGTTAAGAAAATTAACTACATCTGCCCCCGTAATGCCATCTAGCAATAGCATTAGTGCTGTTGGGCGTTTGGAACCGCGAGGCGAAGTTGTTAAATTGTCCGCCCCCTCATCAGGATTAGCACCATCGTCACGAATTCAGCAACTTCTAGTGAGAGAGGGTGAACAGGTAAAGCAAGGCCAAGTTATCGCGATTTTGGATAACCGCGATACCCAAATAGCCGGACTACAAGAGGCAAAAGCCAAAGTGCAAGAAGCCCGTGCCAATTTAGCGCAAGTTAGAGCAGGATCTCCAAGAGATATTCAAGCCCAAAGAGCAGTTATTGCTCGCCTACAAGCGCAGTTAATTGGAGAAAGGAATGCAGGGCAAGCAATGATCGCACGGATTGCAGCTCAGTTAAGTGGTGATAAACTTGTCCAACAAGCAACCGTGAATCGCTTAGAAGCTGAACTTAGTGGGCAAAGAGATACTCTCAGAGCGACAATTGCGCGTATTCAAGCCGAACAGCGCAATGCTCAAGTCGATGCCGGACGCTATGATTATTTATACAGAGAAGGTGCTATTTCTCAGCAAGAGCGGGACAGAAGACGCTTGAGTGCAGTAACTTCTAATCAACAGGTTGCTGAAAGCCAAGCTACGCTAAGGCAGACATTGGCAACCCTGCGACAGCAAATTGCCGAAGCCAGAGCTACCCAAATACAAAATTTAGCAACTTTGCAACAGCAGCTAATCGAAGCCAAAGTTAACCGTGATAAAACCGTAGCAACTTTGCAAAGACAAATCGATGAAGAAAAAGCCAAACTGAGCAGAATTTTAGATGTTAGTCCTACCGATGTGCAAATAGCGCAAGCCCAAGTTAGTAATGCGATCGCAAATATCAGAAGAGCCGAAGCAGAACTAAAGTTAAGCTACGTTCAAGCACCAATCGCTGGAGAGATTTTAAAAGTTTACACCAAATCAGGCGAAGCGATCGGTGCAAATGGCATCGCTGAAATTGGACAAACCAGCCAAATGTTTGTGATTGCTGAAGTCGCCGAAGACAGTATTGGTAAAGTGCGTATTGGTCAAAACGCCACTATCAGCAGCGATAATGGAGCATTTAGCGGCGAATTAAAGGGAACTGTCACTGAAATTGGCAGAAAAATTGGTAAAAAAGATGTGCTGAATACAGATCCAGCAGCAGATGTGGATGCCAGAGTCGTAGAAGTGAAAATTGCTCTATCTCCAGAAGATAGCCAGAAAGTTTCTGGTTTAACTTACGCCAAAGTTGTTGCCGATATTAATAACTAATCAAGTTCTTGGCGAGCAGTAATTACAATTTATGATTTGATATCTTGGACTACAAATGCTCTTAATTAAACTGCCTAATCAATTTTAAGCATTCATAAATCCGATCCGAGCGTAATTACGAATTACGTTAGCGTAGCGGTAGCGACGTAGGAGCGTCATTACGAATTACGAATTATCTTAACTGTGCTTGGATGCCAATAAAATGAGTCAAAAAATCCCTCTGTCGTGGCTACAACTGACAAGAGAAAAAACTCGCCTAGCTGTGGCTTTAGCAGGAATTTCCTTTGCTGATATTTTAATGTTTATGCAACTCGGTTTCCGAGATGCTTTATATTATAGTAACGTTAGATTTCATAACAGCTTACAGGGCGATATTGTTTTAATCAATAGTCAATCTAGTGCTGTTCTGGCTATGAGGAGTTTTTCTCAAAGACGGTTATATAAAGCTTTAGAGTTACCCGCAGTCCAATCGGTACATCCGATATATTTGGACTTTACAATCTGGAAAAATCCTGTTACAGGCCGCCCTCGTAGTATCCTAATATATGGAATGAACCCAGAAACTAACATAGTTAATTTACCTGGAGTTCAGGAAAATTTAGATAAACTTAAACTGCCGGATGTAGTTCTCTTTGATCGTTCTTCTAGAGTGGAGTATGGCCCAATTACTGCTAATTATGATCAAGGAAAGACTGTAACAGCAGAAGTGCGAAGGCGGCGAATTAAAGTAGAGGGACTATTTACATTAGGTGCATCATTTGGCGCAGATGGTAATTTAATTACAAGTGATATTAACTTTCTACGAATATTCAACAATCGTCAAAAAGGATTAATTGATATTGGGCTGATTAGATTAAAACCCGGAGCCAATGCTAACGTTGTTGCCCAAGAATTACGAAAGTATTTACCTAATGAAGTAAATGTTTTAACTAAGCAAGAATTTATTGATTTTGAGCGGAATTATTGGGCAAATAGTACAGCTATCGGGTTTATTTTCACATTAGGGACTGTCATGGGTTTCATTGTGGGAACTGTGATTGTTTATCAAATCCTTTATACAGAAGTTGCAGATCACTTAGCTGAGTACGCTACTCTTAAAGCAATAGGTTACACACAAAACTATTTATTGAGAGTCATTCTTCAAGAGGCTTTACTATTAGCAGTTTTGGGATATTTGCCCGGAATAGTTTTTGCTTTTTTTATGTATAATAGCGCCAGAGATGCAACACTTTTACCAGTTTTTATGAGTTTTGATCGGGCAGTAATGGTGTTGATTTTGACTATGCTAATGTGCATTATTTCTGGTGCGATCGCAGTCCGAAAATTACGTTCTGCCGATCCAGCAGATATATTTTAATTAATTCAATATTAATTAAAACAAATTATTGATAACTATAGTTTATAATCAATAATTAAGAAAGCTTGATTTTTGATAGGCACTACAGTTACGTTTCAAAACTGTTAACTTCTAACTAATAAAAAAATGATAGAAAAAGAACCTGTAATTGCCATTAAAAATCTCAATCATTACTATGGCAAAGGAACATTGAGAAAGCAGATATTATTTGACATCAACCTCGAAATTTATCCAGGTGAAATTGTAATTATGACCGGGCCATCAGGTTCAGGTAAAACAACATTACTAAGCTTAATTGGTGGTTTGCGGTCTGTACAAGAAGGAAGTTTAAAATTTTTAGGTGAAGAACTCGTTGGCGTCAGTCAAAATAAACTGGTGCAGATGCGACGCAATATTGGTTATATTTTCCAAGCTCACAATTTACTAGGGTTCTTGACAGCAAAGCAAAATGTGCAAATGGCTGTAGAATTGAATGATAATATTTCTAAAACAGAAGCAGTAGCTAAATCAAAAGCCATGCTGGGGTCTGTGGGTCTAGAAGAACGAGTTGATTACTACCCAGACAATCTTTCTGGTGGACAGAAGCAAAGAATTGCGATCGCTCGCGCCTTAGTAAATCATCCCCCACTGGTGCTAGCAGACGAACCGACAGCAGCATTAGACAAACAATCAGGACGCGATGTCGTGGAAATAATGCAGAGTTTAGCCAAAAATCAGGGAACTACTATCTTATTAGTGACACACGACAACCGCATTTTAGATATAGCCGATCGCATCGTAGAAATGGAAGATGGTCTTTTAACCCGTAATTCCCCCAATGCAGTTATTCAGCCATGATTTTAGTCATTAGTCATTTATCCTTTGTGAATGACCAATGACCAATGACAAATGACAAGCATAATTTATTGTCTAGCCGAGTCTGATTTTTTCATTCCAGGTTGGCTTGGCGGAGTTGGAGCATTTGGTTGGCGACTAGTACGAAAAGTCACATTCACGCCTTCATTTGATTGCTCCAGCACGAGTAGAGGCGTAGGTTTAGCCTTTTGATCCCAATGCATAGTAGCAATCCGACCTTGAATTGTTGGTTGCCAACTATCTTCATTTTCTATGGGGCTTAAGTAAGTTTCTATACAGTCAATAATTTGACTAATAGTTGCAGAAGTCGCCTGCGTTGGTAACTTCATTAACCGGATTTGAATCCGAAATAGTACTTTTTTAGCAGAGTTCCCTGGACTACCAGTTTCATACTCTACATCAAAAATTTCATCTACTTGCCGTCCAGCGCTATTAGCAATTCCGACTGATCCTTGTTGTGCTTGATTTGGACGCAGGGCTTGAGTAACTTTTTCTTTAATCTGAATCTTGATTTGATTAAGGATTGCAAAATGAAACACTTCTTCTGCCATCCGCATTCGCAGATAATCCAGGTTAAAGTCTCGTGAGTTGACCAAATCAGGATTAGTTTCCATTTTGCGAATCGTTTCCAGCGCCAGCTTAAATTTTTTCTCTAATTCTCGCGCACGGAATTGTTCAAACTTAAGTTTTTTCTCCAGCTTATCCTTCTGGAGCTTAATATATACAATCAAAGCAATCACCACTAAAGCCAGCCCTCCTGAAGTTACCAACAACAATGGTGGTATTTGAGGATTACTTGCTGGCACTTCCTGGGATGCCTTTTTAGTCTTTATCCCGGAGGATTGGGCAAGAAACATCGAAGTGGACATGGTTGGAAACTGAAAAACTTGACTCCTGATGTTTAGGATGCCCAAATCTTCAATGCCATCTTGCTGTATCATTAATATTTTTTACAGCCTTTTACAAACCACCTATGTCTAGACATCAGAGCATCCTTGCCCTGTCTGAGTTTTCGTCTACAAGCTTGAGCAATATTCGTCTCATAGCCACAGATATGGATGGCACTCTGACTAGAAGAGGAAAATTTACTTCTGCACTGCTGCAAGCTTTAGAGGATTTAGCAGCAGATGACATTAAGGTGATGATTGTCACAGGACGTTCTGCTGGGTGGGTAAGTGGATTGAGTGCGATTATGCCAGTGGCAGGTGCTATGGCAGAAAATGGCGGTTTATACTTTCCACCTGGAAACCAGAAACCAGTAGTTTTAACACCCATTCTCGATTTAGCTAAACATCGCCAGCACTTGGCTATGACTTTTGAGAATTTACAAACCAAATTTCCCCAAATCCAAGAATCTGCTGATAATCGCTTTCGCATCACCGATTGGACTTTTGATGTAGCTGGTTTGCATCAAGACGAACTACAAATCCTAGATAATCTCTGTCAACAAATGGGTTGGGGATTTACCTATAGCAACGTGCAGTGTCACATTAAACCCCAAGGGCAAGATAAAGCTGTAGGATTGTTACAGGTATTGCGCGAATATTTGCCCCACTACTTACCAGAAGAAATTGTTACTGTTGGCGATAGCCCCAATGATGAAAGTTTATTTGATCAGCGTTATTTTCCTGTTTCTGTAGGCGTGGCAAACGTGCTGGAATACGTGAATCAGTTGAAATATCTCCCTACTTATATTACTAACGCTGCTGAAGGGGAAGGATTTTGTGAGTTATCTAGTTATATTTTGAAAAGCTTGCACATCTCAAGTTAGAGAGAAGTAGAGTTGTTTTACAATAATCTCGTAGCGCTGATTGGCGATTTTCTGGCGGGTAAGGAACACTTAATCCTTGGGAGGTATAGATTTACCAGCTAATGCCACTAGTGAAGATAGGCTCTGTTTAGAAAAAAGAGTAGACTACACACGATTGCGGAATTTGCTAAAAGAAATTCTTTATTTATTCTTTATTCGTTCCTCCAGCCATTAACAAACCAATCTCTTCTATCGTCGCCGTGTGTGCATCCAAAAATAGCGACAAACTCACCTCTGTAAATTACGGCAATGCGATCGCTCTTACTGATCAGTGATTTATATTATTATGTTGATTTTGAATTGCTGAAATATCATCAGCAGTTAAAGTTAGAACTTTCCCATTTTGCATAATACTAATCGATTGACCAAGTTTACGATGCCGTTCTATTGCTGCTGCAATTGCGGCTTTAACTCCAGCATCAATTTTACTCGATAAAAGTTCTAATTCTTGATCAGCCATTTTTATCCTCTGATTTGATTCCAAATTCTACTTTCATATACAATAAGCTGTTGACTATAGCTATACTCAGCTACTAAGCTAGCATCATTACTAGAGTTATTATAAATAATCCAGCGATCGCACAAAGGTAAATATAAAGAAATTAAATTTACTCTCCCTCTGTGGTAGCGTCTTCGGATCGCATCTTCTGGAATTGAATGTCCGCCGCTAGCAATCCTTTGTGCTACCCGTTCTACTGCTAAATCAGGACTTTGTAACCAAAAATAAATTAAATTAATTATGTAGCCTTTAGCTTTACATTCAATTATAAAAGGTGCAAAACTTCTCGCAGCTAATGTGGTTTCAAAAGCAAAATCACTACCAGAGTTAGATAACGTCCGCAGTCGTGTAATCATTAATCTTCCTGCTTCCATAGCCATCGACTCTGGATTTAATGGGGATAACCCAGCAGCAATCGCATCTGCATTTACATACTCAAAGCAGTCTAAAAAGTTCGGCAATAAACTCATGGAAACGGTAGTTTTTCCTGAACCATTCGCACCACCGATGATATAAAGGCTTGGCATTTTATCTTCTGCGTGTCCCCCCCCCAGCCATCAATAAACTAATTTTTCTATTGTCGCCGTGTGTGCATCCAAAATAGCGACAAACTCATCTCTATAGATTACGGCAATGCGATCGCTCATGGCCATAGCTTCTTCTAACTCAGTAGAAATATGCAAGATTGCGCTATTTTCTCGCCCTTATCTCAACCAACTAGAACTCTTCAGAATATGCTAACCTAGTAAAGTTAACTAATCTCGCACATCTAAGAATTCGGGTGTTTCCCAGTTGGGAAATGCACTTGGATGGAGGTTTAACCCGAATCGGAGTTAAAAATATATGCCAGTAGTTTCATTGGCTCAAATGATGGAGTCAGGGGTTCACTTTGGGCATCAGACCCGGCGCTGGAACCCAAAAATGTCTCCTTACATTTATACTTCCCGCAATGGTGTGCATATCATCGACTTGGTGCAAACTGCCCAGTTGATGGATAATGCTTACAACTACATGCGATCGCACGCAGAACAAGGGAAGAAATTTCTTTTTGTCGGCACTAAGCGCCAAGCAGCTGGAATTATTGCTCAAGAAGCTAGCCGTTGTGGTTCCCACTATATTAACCAACGCTGGTTGGGTGGAATGTTGACCAACTGGGCAACCATCAAAACACGGGTAGACCGTCTGAAAGATTTAGAACGCCGTGAGGAAACTGGCGCACTAGATTTATTACCGAAAAAAGAAGCATCAATGCTACGTCGGGAAATGACGAAGCTCCAAAAATACTTGGGCGGCATTAAAACAATGCGGAAAGTACCCGATATCGTTGTGATTGTAGACCAACGCCGAGAATATAACGCAGTTCAAGAATGTCAAAAGCTAAGTATTCCTATTGTGTCCATGCTGGATACAAACTGTGACCCAGATGTAGTAGATATCCCCATCCCAGCAAACGACGATGCTATCAGGTCAATTAAGCTGATAGTTGGAAAATTGGCGGATGCCATTTATGAAGGTCGTCACGGTCAGCTTGAGGCTGAAGATGATTACGAAGATTACGACGGCAGTGAGTATGACGATGACTACGAAGAAACCGAATATACTGACGCCGTAATTCCCGACGAGGAAACAGAGGAATAAGTAAAGCAGGGGTGCAGGAAATGTCCGAAGGAGGGCGGTGGCTCGCAGAGTAGCAGCAAGCCGCCCTAGCCTGCGGCGAATCGTAGGCTAAGGTAGAGGCGAAAAAAGTCATACTTTATAACTTCATTATTTTTTCTGCCCCAGCCCTGAGTAAGATATAGATACTCAACACCCGTGAGCGATTACAACTCGAGGTCAAGTTAGGAATTGAGGCAACATGGCGGAAATATCTGCAAAACTCGTCCAAGAGCTACGCCAAAAAACTGGTGCCGGCATGATGGACTGCAAAAAGGCGCTGATAGAGACTGATGGTAACGTAGAAGAAGCCGTAGACTGGCTACGGAAAAAGGGCATCTCTAAGGCGGGCGCAAAAAGTGATCGCGTTGCGGCAGAAGGTTTAGTGGACACTTACATTCAGCCCGGTGGTCGGGTGGGTGTACTCATAGAAGTCAACTGCCAAACCGACTTTGTTGCTCGTAACGAGGCTTTTAAAGCTTTAGTTAAGAACCTAGCAAAGCAAGCAGCGACTGCTGATAGTGTTGAATCTTTGTTGACTCAACACTATACTGAACATGAAAGTGCAACTGTAGAAGAATTCATCAAGCAAACTATTGCTACGCTCGGTGAAAACATCCAAGTGCGTCGCTTTATCAATTTTGCACTAGCAGAAGGCACACAAGGTGTAGTAGACAGCTACATTCACACTGGCGGTCGAGTTGGTGTATTGGTAGAACTGGGTGCTCAAACTGAGTCAGTGGCTACCAATCAAGAGTTCCAAAGCTTGGCACGGAACACTGCAATGCAAGTTGCGGCTTGTCCAAATGTCGAGTATGTGAGCGTAGACCAAATCCCCGCCGAAGTTGCCCAAAAGGAAAAAGATATTGAAATGGGCAAGGATGATTTGGCGAACAAGCCAGATAACATCAAAGAAAAAATTGTTCAGGGACGAATTGAAAAACGCCTGAAAGAATTGACTCTGCTTGATCAACCTTACATTCGCGATCAAAGTATTTCCGTGGAAGACTTGGTGAAGCAAGCGAAGGGGCAATTAGGCGAAGAGATTAAAGTGACCCGCTTTGTCCGCTATATACTGGGCGAAGGCATTGAAAAGCAAGAAATTAGCTTTGCTGATGAAGTCGCTGCACAAATGGGTACTAAGTAATATTACTTAGAAATTAGGAGTTAGGAGTTAATAGGAAGTTGATTTATAATTCATAACTCATAATTTTTAACTCCTAACTGCTTAAAGGACAGGTCAAGCAAATAGCCTGACCTGTATTTTTTTAGTAGAGACGCGAAATATCGCATTTAATTTAAAATATAAAATCCTCTGGAAAGTTATCCTAAAATAAATTCGTACATTTGTACTATGTAATAGTTCACATGGGCAAGAACGAAAAGATATGGCAAGAGCAATCGAGCGAATTGAACGGGATATTGCAGGAATAAAAGAAGCGATTCGGGCGATCGCAGTAGAATTACAAAATGCTTATGCTAGTTATCTAACCACCTTGGGGCTAGCTGTACGAAAACAGTTGATTCTGGCGAGTTACCACCTTTGTACTCAGGGGTATCCTGAAAACTTTCTGAATTTGTCATTGAATCAGCGCCAGCAATTGCAACAAGCCATCCGCAAATTGGGGCAAGTGGCAGGGGAGAAATTGCTTGCTTGTATTCAAAGTGAGGAAGTTGGGATAGATGAAGGAGATGAGGGAGATGAAGAAGTAACATCCTCTTTATCTTCTGGACTTCAGGATACCTCTAATTCTAAGTCTTTCACCGCCGACACTTCTAATCCTATAGAACTAGTAAAATGGCAACAGAACTTAGAAGAGGTTACGCAAGAGATACTGAAAAAACTGTCGCATGATGCTAATGTTTTAATACAAAAATCTGGGGTATTACCTAAAAAATTACCAGAACCAATTTTAGCAGCAGCTGCGGCTGCGGCATCAGAAGCGTCGGCTGAGGTAATGCCAGGGCCACCCAACTTATTAAACTTAGTAATTGAAATTGAAAATGAGCAGCAGTCAGAAGATTCTGGACTGACGCAAGTTATGGCTATTAACCTGCGGCTAGGAGAAATTGAATTTGCTGATGTGGCACTCTCATCTGAGCGCAGGCAAATCCGCAGTATTTTAGTTCAGCTAAACAAGCTAGGACGAGAGTATCAAAAGAAACATCGGGAAAAAGCGATCGCTGAAGCTGAAGCTGCATGGCGTGCTAGTTGGTTTGAGGATTAGTCATTTGTCCTTTGTCCTTTGTCCAGAGTCAAATGACCAATGACCAATGACTAATGACTAATGACTAATGATTAATGACCAATGACTAATGAAAAACCAGATTGGATACGATTGCACAAAGCCTTGGCAATAGAAGCTGAACGCGGCTTTACAGACTTAATGGGCAGAGAATACCGCTTCAGTGAATTTCTTAGCTTAACTTTAGGCAAATTCCCAACAGGCATACCCCAAACTGAACGCCGCCGTTGGCAAGGACTAGCGGTGCAATTTGCTAGTTATCCACATCTAGCACTGGAAGAAAGACAACATTTAGTAGCAGAAACTCGCAGGTATCTTTCCCAACTACAGCAAGAGGAGCAGGGGGAACAGGGGGAGCAGAGGAGCAGAGGAGCAGGTGAGCAAGGGAGAATTTATCAATCCAAAATCCAAGTTGCGCTTCCAGCGCACCAAAGGCGCGACCCAAAATCTAAAATTATCACTGAGGTGAGTCGAAGGCTTGCACCGAACATTGAGCAAAAACTCACCGATTTACCAGAAATAGGTTTCAAAAAAGCTGATAATTTGGCACGGCTTGGTTTACACACCGTCCGCGACTTGCTTTTCTACTATCCTCGTGACCATATTGACTATGCGCGTCAGGTGAATATCCGCGAGTTACAAGCGGGTGAGACGGTGACAATAGTGGCAACTGTAAAGCGCTGTAACTGCTTTACTAGCCCTAAAAATCAAAAATTATCAATTTTGGAAATGGTCGTAAAAGATAACAGTGGTCAAATCAAAATTGGTCGTTTTTACGCAGGTACACGTTTTAGCAGTCGCGCTTGGCAAGAAAGTTTAAAACGCCGTTATCCAGTAGGTAGTATTTTGGCGGCGTGTGGGTTGGTGAAAGAAAGTAAATACGGCTTGACACTGGATAATCCAGAACTAGAGGTTTTGGCAAATCCAGGGGATTCGATTGAGTCGCTAAAGATTGGGCGGGTAGTGCCAATTTATGGACTGACAGAAGGAGTGGTGGCGAATACAGTGCGACAGGCGGTAATTGCTGCTTTACCTGCTGCGGCTAGCCTGAAAGACCCTTTGCCAAGTGGTTTGCGACAAAAGTATGGTTTGATGGAATTGAAAGATGCGATCGCTAACATTCACTTTCCTAGTGATAGCGCCGCCCTACAAGTTGCCCGTCGTCGCCTAGTTTTTGATGAATTTTTCTATCTACAACTTGGGTTACTGCAACGTCAGCAGCAAGCAAGGGCGATACAAACCAGCGCCATCCTTGTCCCAAGAGGTCAACTTGTAGAGAAATTCCACGAAATACTGCCTTTTCAACTTACTGGCGCACAGCAACGAGTTCTCAACGATATTCTTAATGACTTACAGAAACCTGTGCCAATGAATCGTTTGGTGCAAGGTGACGTCGGTTCCGGTAAAACAGTTGTCGCCGTGCTAGCTATCCTCGCAGCAATTCAATCTGGCTATCAAGCGGCGCTGATGGCTCCCACAGAAGTTTTGGCAGAACAACATTATCGCAAGTTAGTTAGCTGGTTTAACCTCTTGCATTTACCAGTGGAATTACTGACAGGTTCTACTAAAACTGCTAAACGAAGACAAATACATTCTCAGTTAGGAACTGGTGAATTACCTCTGTTAGTGGGAACCCACGCCTTAATTCAAGACCCCGTAAACTTCCATCAACTAGGGTTAGTGGTGATTGATGAGCAGCATCGCTTTGGGGTAGAACAACGGGCGCGTTTGCAGCAAAAAGGTGAACAACCCCATGTGTTGACTATGACAGCTACTCCGATTCCTAGAACCTTAGCACTGACGATACACGGGGATTTGGATGTGAGCCAGATTGATGAGCTACCACCAGGACGACAAAAGATTCAGACAACAGTGCTATCGGGTCAGCAACGCAACCATGCTTATGACCTCATCCGCCGAGAAATTGCTCAAGGTAGACAAGTTTATGTGGTTTTACCCTTGGTAGAAGAATCAGAAAAACTGGATCTGCGATCGGCAACTGAGGAGCATCAAAAGTTACAAGAAAGCGTTTTTCCTGACTTTCAAGTAGGGCTGTTGCACGGTCGCATGAGTTCAGCCGATAAGGATGAAGCGATTACTAAATTCCGCGATAACCAAACACAAATTTTGGTTTCTACTACTGTTGTCGAGGTTGGTGTAGACGTACCGAATGCTACGGTAATGCTCATTGAAAATGCGGAGCGATTTGGTTTATCGCAACTCCACCAACTGCGGGGGCGTGTCGGTCGTGGTGCGGCTCAGTCTTATTGTCTGTTGATGAGCAGTTCCAGAAGTCCTGATGCTCAACAACGCTTGAAGGTGTTGGAACAATCTCAGGATGGCTTTTTCATCTCTGAAATGGATATGCGTTTTCGTGGGCCAGGGCAAGTACTGGGAACTCGTCAATCAGGAGTGCCAGATTTTACATTGGCAAGTTTGGTTGAAGATGAGGAAGTTTTACTTTTAGCGCGGCAAGCAGCAGAGAAAATAATAGAGATGGATGCAACTTTAGAGCGTTGGTATTTGATGAAAGAAGAGTTGAAATATCGGTATGAGCGCTTGATGGGCGGGGCGATTTTGACATAACATATCTTAGTTAGTTTAAGAGAGAAACTGACTATGCATTCCTAACTTTTAAAAGTAATTTATTCTTTGGAAGTCCCCTGGAGGTTCTTACTGTAGTTGCCGCAAACGAGCCAGAGCAAGAGTTATGAGAACTAGTACTGTGCATCTTTATTGCGAAGTATTGGCTAAAACTACGCTGTTGAGTGGGAGTGGATTGAAAAGTGAGTGGTCATGATTTGGAATTAAGCCACTGAAAGTTATAGGTGAAGATGCGGTTTTGAGTTTTGAGACGATTAATAGAGAGATTATAGTTAAAAAGCGGTTAGAGATAAGAAGATTAATTGATATGTCGGCGATGATAGAAGCTATTGAGCGGATTGCAACTTACTATTCAAGTTTCGATGCTCCAACAAGTCTCGACATGAAAGTGTTTTATTGGATGCTGAATAATGGATATGACGCAGTAGGAAAAGATGTACGGGAACTGCGAAAGTCTCTCAGTCCTGAAACATTGCAAAAAGTAGTATCTAATTACTCTACTCCGAAATTAACTCTTGAACAAATACAAAAAATTACAAGAGATTATCCATTCCAGTTGCCTTTAGAAATAATTGATTTATATCAAAAAGGTAATGGTTGTTTACCTATTGGTTTGGCTGACACATCAAAAGATTGGGACTCCTTTGATAATTATTTTAATTTCCCCTTTATTACTGATGATTCTTTTTTTTCGTTAGAAAAAGCTATGAGTATGTACAAAGGTTTAGTAGGTCAAGCTATGCACAACGACAAGATTGATCCACACTGGTTCCCGATTGATTGTTTTGAGGATTTAATATTAGCTGTAATTGGTAGTGAAGAACAGCAAGTTACTTCACCTGTAATCAGCTTCTACGATAGTGATTTTATCCTGAAAATTGAGTGGCCGAGTTTGACAAATATGTTACTTGCTTGGATTGAGATTCGAGAACAAAGCTTAAATGAGCATGAGCATGAATTTGCAATTGAGAAGATACATAAAAAATATAGCAAGGGCAAAAGTAAAACATGATTTGGGGCTGAATACTCTACTGTAGGCGCTTTTAACCCCATATCGGCTTTGCCCTAAATCCCGACATCCTGCATTTTTACACGGTTGATTACATGGTGGTACTTCCCAAAGGTGTTTAAATCACAATACTTGCTGCATTTCGGCATACGCTTCATAGACACCCTTCACGTTATACCAGTTGAGGAAAATTCGGGCAATTTCTAAAGCTAATTGCGGTTTACCTAAGTTAATTAGCCATTGCAACAACGGAGCCATTGTCCGTTCATTCAATGCGCCATTGAGTGACAAAATTCCCCAAAGTAAGCGATGCAACCAAGTCATTTGAATCATCATTCGCACTTCCCATGTAGGATGCTTTTGATAAAACAAAACTCCCATACGTCCGCGTTGAATTTCTTGGTCAATCAATCGGGGAATTTGCTCTAATTTAAATGCTGGATGCCAGTGATATCCTACGGCTTCGGGACATTTAATTAGTGTTAAACCTAGTTTTTTCAGCCGTACACCTAATTCTAAATCTTCCCAGCCATAGAGTTGAAAGCTGGTGTCAAAAAGTCCGGCTTTCTCTAGCCAATGTTTAGGGATTGCTACATTTCCCGTAGCAAAAAAAGCTGCTGAAAAATCTGTGACTTTGTAGGGTTCAGCAGTTGGGTTATTGAAATTACAAGTATTAATAACTGCACCGTAAGTGAAAAAGCGATCGCTCCCCAATTTCTCCTTTCCCTGCACCAGCGCATCTGCGTGAGCTTGCAAGAAATTCTCCAGCACCACTAAATCACTATCAATAAAGATAATTGTATCTCCCAGCGCCCGTTCTACCCCCAGATTCCGAGCCGCAGCTGGGCCAGCATGATCTTGCCCAAACCAGCGCACATGGGGAAACTCTTCTTTGTGTGCTGCTAACCACTCCAATGTGCCATCAGTAGAACCATCATCCACTAAGACAATTTCGTAACTAGTAACCGAACTTGGCTTACTCAACTCCTGCACCTCCAAGGCGCGGAGGCACTTTTCTAAAATCGGTTGGCGATTATAAGTCGGTATCACAACGCTGAAAAACACAGTCTCACCCACAACACTATCCATCTTCAGCATAGGACAGATGCGACACTGACACTGTTCCTTATCTGGTTCTAGCGACGGAAGTAGTCAATCTGCTGATGATGCAATATTTGCTAGACATTTAAAAACAGCTATATAAACTTACCAAGTTTAAAAGCTGAAAATATAAATTTTTGCATATCTGTTAAATATTATTTTGCTTTAAAACTTATAGGTATTGATGCTTTGAAAGCTTATCTTTACGTAAAAAATAACAACTGATAAATTCAAATTAATCAATATATAACCTGATGTTAACACTTAGTACATAAATTAATAGAAACTTCATAACTCCTCTTTGCGTAAGCAGCGTAAGCAGCATCAGCCAGGCTTAATCTGTTATTCACTGCTATTTATTAGCTGTGAAAGATGCATCAAATTCCAATAAATATCTAAGTAATTTCTGTAAATATTTAGAGTTTCTCTTTACTGAATTACTCATGTTCATTGAGAGATGAACTGAATAACAACCTCGTAAGCCTTAAATGGAGAACAAAGAATGAAAGGACGCTTTCACCCTAAAAACAATTTGACCCTCAATCCATCTGGTAACGAGTCAATTCGTGATGTGATTGACCGCGTTAGTCTCAGTCGGCGGCGGTTCATCATGACGGCTGTGGGTACGTCGGTGCTAACTGTTCTGGGCGATGTTTCCATCGGAGGCTTTCTTCAAAGTGTTGATGCAGCTCCAATACCCAAAGGAACAGGATTCGCTGGCATAGGCTTCAAGAGCATCCCACCAAATCTACTCAACCCAGCTACAGGACTGCTGGAAAAGGATCTTGTCAGCGTTCCTGAAGGTTATACAGCCAAAGTATTAGTTGCTTGGGGAGATCCGATCGCGCCTGGTGGCCCGACTTGGCTACCAGATGCCTCTCAAGATGCGGCCGCTCAAGAAAAGCAGTTTGGTATGCACAATGACGGTATGTACTACTTCCCTTTACAGCCAGGGAATGTTGTTGGCCGGACAGTAAGTTCACAAACAAGATCACTTAGAGGCTTTGTAAATAAGCCAATCAATACTGGTCTGCTGTGCGTGAACCATGAATATACCCAGGAATCAATTTTGCATCCTGATGGTCTGGATACAGTCACAATTGCGAAGGTACGAAAGTCTCAGGCTGCTCATGGTGTGTCTGTTGTGGAAATTTCCAAAAACGGCAATGAGTGGAGTTTCAATCGCAATTCATCTTATGGTCGGCGCATTACGGGCAACACGGAGATGCGAGTTTCGGGGCCTGCGGCTGGCAATGCACTTTTAAAGTCAAAAAAGTTTTCAATTCAGCCAACTGGATCTGTTGACACTGGCACACTCAACGACGGCTATACCGCTTATGGTACGCTCAACAACTGCGCTAATGGCTACACTCCTTGGGGCACTTACTTGACTTGCGAAGAGAACTGGAACGGCTACTTTGCTAACTCTACAGGAGATGTAGCTGCAATTCCAGGCATCGAAAAGTCTGACATCTTAGCAGGGCAGAATCGATACGGTGTACTCAAAGAGTCTAGCTATCGCTGGCCGGAAGTTGATCCACGATTCGATGCCAGCACTAACCCACTCGAACCCCATTTATTCGGTTGGGTAGTCGAGATTGATCCTTACAATCCACAAAGCAAACCAGTCAAGCGCACTGCTCTTGGTCGGTTCAAGCACGAAAGCGCTCAAGTTGTTGTTGATGACAAAAACCGTGTTGCTTTCTATCAAGGTGACGACGAGCGCAACGAGTATATCTACAAATTCGTTTGTGCCCAACCTTTTAATCCCGGAAATCGTGATGCTAATCGTGATTTGCTCGACAACGGTGTTCTGTACGTTGCCAAATTCAATGACAACGGTACTGGCAAGTGGATTCCTTTGGTCTACGGTCAGAATGGTTTGACACCAGAGAATGGTTTCAGAAGCCAAGCTGAAGTACTCGTTAAGACAAGACAAGCTGCGGATAGAGTCGGCGCAACCATGATGGATCGCCCAGAGTGGGTAGCTGTGCGTCCTCGCATCGGCGGATATAAGGAGATTGAAGTCTATTGCACATTGACCAACAATAATCGTCGCGGCACAACTCCAGTTTCCTCCAACCAGCCAGACGGCACAACAGCAGCAGGTGGTGCGCGTCCTCCCGTGAATCCCCCCAACCCACGTTCTGACAACCGTTACGGCCACATCATCCGTTGGCGTGAAGATGGACGCAGTGTTACAGCAACTACCTTTAAATGGGATATCTTCTTTGAAGCTGGGGACAAAACTAGACCCGAACCAAATCTCAAAGGCAACATTAAAGGTGACGACTTAAGTTCACCAGATGGTCTATGGTTTGACGACTTCGGCCGGCTCTGGGTTCAGACTGATCACGCAGGCGATGGCCTCGCTGATTTGGTAAATATCGGTAGCAACACCATGTCGTGTGCTGACCCGAACACCAAACAAGTTAGGCGCTTCTTAACCAGCCCTACGGATTGTGAGGTAACTGGTATTACCAGCACACCCGATGGCAAAGCGATGTTTATCAACATCCAGCACCCAGGCGATCGCGGAGATGCCTC